>CALXZJ010000032.1 GCA_944393235.1 uncultured Alphaproteobacteria bacterium
CGGTGTTATCCGGGCGGTCTATGGTTGAAATGCTCGGCGTTTTAGCAATTATCGGGGTTTTATCGGTTGGGGCTATCAGTGGTTATTCTAAGGCGATGTTTAAGTATAAGCTTAATAAACAGACCGAACAAATAAACCAGATTATGATGACAATGGTTGAATATAAATCAGTTTTTGCCAATGCCGGATATAATGAATCTTTAATTCCACTCTTTGTAAAACTTAATGCTCTGCCAACGGAAATGATACGCAACACTAATGATGTTTATATTTACGATGTCTTCGGGCTTAGAATTGATATTATGCGTCTCAGAAATCCGGATTATATGTATCTTAATTTTCAAATGACGGATTATGTTGATACAAACCATACCGTTTGCCGTAATGTTTTGGAAAGCCTGAAAGGCTATGCCACCGAACTTAATTCTATTGGTATTAGTTCAACCAGTTCTGATGATATACATCAAGAAGATTGGTGGTATGGTGAAGCTTCGAAACTAGCCCATGCAACTGATAAAAAAATACATTTGCTTGATGTTTCCACAATGCAATCTTTATGTTCAAAATGCGATAAAAACCATTGCGGTGTTTATGCGGTATTCCCGATTTTATAATATTATCAGGCAACAAAAAAAGCGGCAAACGCCGCTTTTTTTGTTGCTTAACGCTCTTCTAGGCGTTGCCGAACGGATTGACATCTTGCATTCTGACTTCCTGAGTTTTTCTTAAATCAAAAATGTTTAAGAATACCGCGGAAACATAAATGGAAGAATATGTGCCGACAATCACGCCCCATAAAATGGTAAACGAAAAACTGCGCAGCGTATCACCGCCGAAAACAAACAACGAAGCCGCGGCAAACATGGTGGTAAAACCGGTCAAAATCGTGCGCGATAAGATGTCGTTGATGCTTTTGTTCAACAAATCATACTGCGGCATCTTTTTGTATTTGCGCAGGTTTTCACGGATGCGGTCATAGGTAACCACCGTGTCGTTCACCGAATAACCGGCCAGCGTCAAGATTGCCGCTACCGTTGTTAAGCTGAAGTCAAAGTCAAACAACGACAACAAGCCGACCGTTACCAGTAAATCATGGAACAAACCAATCAGTGCGCCAAGAGCAAACTGCCATTCAAAGCGGAACCAAATATAGGCGCAAATCCCCAAAACGGCAATCAGCGAGGCAATCACGCCGGCACGTTTCAACTCGTCGCCAACCTGCGGACCGACCGATTCAACCCGGCGATATTCATAACCATCGCCCAAAGCCGCTTTAATTTCAGCCACCGCCAGACGTTGGCTTTCTTCATCGGCGTTTTGAGCTTGCGCTCTGACCATCAGTTCGTCGCCGTTTTCGCCGATTGTTTGCAAGGTCAAATCATCAAGGTTGACGCCTGATAAGGTTTTGCGCACGTCTTCCGGATTGATTTTGCTTTCGCTTTTGATTTCCATCAAAATACCGCCGGAAAAATCAATCCCGTAATTAAAACCTCTAAATACAATCCAGTAACAAGACAAAAGCACCATGACTGCCGACAGAAGATAAGTGTATTTCCTGCCTTTCATAAAATCTATGTTTGTGTCTTTTGTCACCCAGCTAAAAATTCTCATTTTCATTCATCCTTATATCAAATCATTAAATCGGCAATTTGGTCGGTTTGGTTTTTTTCATCCAACCGGCAATAATCAACCGGCTGACCGTCACGGAAGTAAACATGGATGTGGCAATACCGATGGCCAATGTCACGGCAAAACCTCTGACCGGACCGGTGCCGAACCAGAACAAGACCAATGCCGCGACCAGGGTTGTCAGGTTGGAGTCCACAATCGTTGCCCATGCTTCGGTAAAGCCGGCTTCCGCCGCATCTTTCGGCGAACGACCGTTTTTGACTTCTTCGCGCATGCGTTCAAAAATCAACACGTTGGAATCCACCGCCATACCGATGGTCAAGATGATACCGGCAATACCCGGCAGGGTCAATGTCGTGCCGATAATGCTCATCGCACCCAACAATAAAAACAGGTTGGTGAAAACCGAAACCGTGGTGAAAATGCCGAACAAGCCATACGCTGCCACCATAAACACCACCACCATAATCAAACCAATCACGGAAGCGATGATGCCGGCTTTAATGGAATCGGCACCCAAACCGGCACCGACCGTTCTTTCTTCCAGCACTTCCAACGGTGCCGGCAAAGCACCGGAACGCAGCAACAAAGCCAAATCATTAGCTTCTTCAGATGTGAAGTTGCCGGTAATCACGCCGCTGCCGCCCAAAATGGCCGACTGGATGACCGGTGCGGATATCACCTCATCATCCAAGACAATCGCCAACTGGCGTCCGATGTTTTCTTTGGTCACTTCGCCGAATTTGCGGCCGCCGACCGTGTTAAACTTAAAGCTTACCACCGGCGCGCCTTCTTGGAAACTGACCGAAGCATCGGTTAAGTTTTCGCCACCGACAACCGGTTTGCGGTTGATAACATATTGTCCGCCGTCCACGCCGTCAACCACGCGTGAAGAACTGCTCAACTTTCCTCTTCTGGCATCCGCGGCATTGGTGCGGTCATCTACCAAATGGAAAGACATTTTGGCGGTTTTACCCAACAGTTGTTTTACTTCTTCCGGATTTTGTATGCCCGGCAACTGCACCACGATACGGTCGCTGCCCTGGCTTTGAATCACCGGCTCTTTGGTGCCGAGCTCATCAATACGGCGGCGGACAATCTCAATGGATTGTTCCACAACTTTGGCTTTTAATTGAGCAATTGCCTGATCGGAATATTTGATTTCAACCACGCCGTCGGCATCGGAAGTGACCGTTAAGCCATCATCTAATTTTCTGAAATAACCCATAGCCTGATTGCGTGAACCGGCGTTTTCAATTTCCACTTTAACAGAATCGGCGCCGGCTGTTAATTTTTGATAGCGGATGCGGTGCTCGCGCATGGTTTGGCGCACCGAATCTTCAATTGTGGACATACGCTCTTTCATAACATCATCAAAATCAACCTGCAAAAGCAAATTTGAACCGCCCTGCAGATCAAGCCCCAAGCTTACCGGCTGCCACCACGAGGGCAACTTAATGTTTTGCGGCAAAAAATTCGGGACGGCAAAGAAAATTCCGACCAGACAGATGGCCAAAATAATCAAAACTCTTTCTTTAGACAATTTATACATATTAAACCACCTTATTTTTTATTCTTTTTTTCAGCTTTGTTTTCATTGGCTGTTTCGGGTTTTAAAACCTCGCGGATCATATAGCGGTACATTTTAACCTCAACGCCTTTGGCAACTTCGGCCGTGATGTCGTCGCCTTCAATTTTTCTGACTTTGGCATACACACCGCCGCCGGTGACAATCTCGTCACCGACTTTAATCGCTTTTAATTCCGCCTCGTGTTGCTTCATCTTTTTTTGCTGCGGACGAATAAGCAGCAGGTAAAACACCAACAAAATCAACACTAATTGGATAATTGTCCCGGCAACGGAACTTCCGGTGCTGACCGGCGCCGCTGCTTGAGCCCATGCATCGCTGATTAACATTATTTTCTCCTTAAAATATTTTTAACTGCCAAGAATATACAACAAAATTTGCCTGATACAACATTAAAATATCAAGTCTTTCACAACTATTTTAGCGTTTGAGGATTGTTTTTTGTTTTTTAAGGCAGATATTTGCGCGGATCAACCGCTTTTTTGCCGGCACGCACTTCAAAGTGCAGCTGCGGGCTATCCACGCTGCCGGTGCTGCCGACAGTGGCGATCTTTTCGCCTTTGATAACTTTTTGGCCTTTTTTAACCAACAATTTATCGTTGTGGGCATAAGCGGTAATCCAACCATCGGCATGCTTGATTAAAATCAGGTTGCCGAAACCTTTAAGCTCGTTTCCGGCATATGCCACCGTACCTTTATCGGCAGCTTTAACGGTTGTGCCGCGCGCCGCTTTGATGTTGATACCATCATTTTTGCGCCCTTTGCCGGTTACGCCGAAATTGGAAACCACCGTGCCTTTAACCGGCCACAGAAATTTTGCCGTGCGGTTTTTGGGCGGCGTGTAAACATAGGATTTTGCCGTGCTTTTCTTTTTGGCTGCCGTCGTGCGCTTTTTTGCAGAGCTAGCAGAAGACTGTGTTTTCTTTTGCACTGTTTGATAACTGCGGCTGTTGCCGGAAATCGTGCCGGAAAGCAAAAGCTTTTGCCCAACATGCAGCGTGTACGGCGAACGCAGGTTGTTTACGCGGCTTAATGTGGTTAAATCCACATTGTGTTGGCGGGAAATGCTATAAAGCGTGTCGCCTTTTTGCACGGTGTGGAATTGCGCCGAAGGCAGACGCAGGCTTTGACCGACTTTCAAGGTATACGGCGGATAAAGCCCGTTAACTTGAATCAAATCTTTCAACGGAACACTGTAACGACGGGAAATGCTATAAAGCGTGTCGCCTTTTTCCACACGAACCATTGAAGGCGGCGTGCCAAACAAGGTGGCGCGGTTAATCAGCTTGATACCGTCGTTGGAAAAATAACAACCGCTCAACAGCAGGCATATTGCCGTTATTTTCAAAAAAAGTTTACGCATTTGCATCCTTTATTATTATGATAATATCACATTAAAATCGCTAAATATTCGTTAAAAGCCCTTGATTTTAAACAAACAATTGCTTATGCTGAAAGCCGCTTAAAAACACAGAGGATTAAATGGCTGAAAAACCTGAAATTATTGATGAAAGCGGTGATAAATACAAATACGGCTTTGTGACAAACATTGAATCCGAAACAGTACCTAAAGGTTTAAATGAAGATATTATTCGCTTGATTTCACGTAAAAAAGGTGAGCCGGAATGGCTTTTGGAAAAGCGCCTTGCCGCGTACCGTTTCTGGCTTAATATGAAAGAGCCGACATGGGCAAAATTAAGCTATGACAAAATCAATTATCAGGATTTGTTTTATTACGCCGCGCCCAAACAAAAAGCAGCGCCCCAAAGCTTAAACGAGGTTGACCCCGCGCTTTTGGATACCTACAACAAACTTGGCATCCCCTTAAAAGAACAAGAGGTTTTAGCCGGCGTGGTAGCGGTTGACGCCGTGTTTGACAGCGTTTCGGTGGCCACCACCTATCGTGCCAAACTTGCCGAACAAGGTATTATTTTTTGCTCTATATCTGAAGCGGTGAAAAATCATCCGGATTTGGTGCAAAAATATTTGGGTTCGGTCGTGCCTTATACCGACAACTTTTTTGCCTGCTTAAACTCGGCGGTGTTTACCGACGGGTCGTTCGTGTATATCCCCAAAGGGGTTAAATGTCCGATGGAGCTTTCCACATATTTCCGCATTAACGCCAAAAATACCGGACAATTTGAACGCACGCTGATTGTGGCCGATGAAGGCAGCTATGTTTCTTATTTGGAAGGCTGTACCGCGCCGCAGCGCGATGAAAACCAGCTTCATGCCGCCATTGTGGAAATCGTGGTTTTGAAAGACGCCGAAGTTAAATATTCCACCGTGCAAAACTGGTATCCGGGCGACAAAGACGGCAAAGGCGGCGTTTATAACTTTGTGACCAAACGGGCGGCCTGCCGAGGCGACAACGCCAAAGTTTCATGGACGCAGGTGGAAACGGGTTCGGCCGTCACATGGAAATATCCCTCTTGCATTTTGCAAGGCGACAATTCTTGCGGCGAGTTTTACTCGGTTGCCATTACTAACAACCGCCAACAGGCTGATACCGGTACCAAAATGATTCACATCGGTAAAAACACCCGCTCCAAAATTATTTCCAAGGGGATTTCTGCCGGTTTTTCCAATCAGACTTACCGCGGTTTGGTCAAGGTGGCGCCAAAGGCTTTTAACGCCCGTAATTATTCGCAATGCGACAGCCTGCTCATCGGCTCAACCTGCGGTTCGCATACCGTGCCGTATGTGGAAAACCGCTGCCGCAGTGCCGTTTTGGAACATGAGGCGACAACCTCAAAAATCAGCGATGAGCAGTTGTTTTATTGCAAACAGCGCGGCATCGGCGAGGAAGAAGCCGTCAGCCTGATTGTCAACGGCTTTTGCAAAGAAGTGATGCAGCAGCTGCCGATGGAATTTGCCATTGAAGCCGCCAAATTAATCAACATTTCACTAACGGGGAGTATCGGATAGATGAACACATATCAACGCGCGCTCAAAACATGGGGCAAAGAACCGCAAATGCTTCAGGTGATTGAAGAAATGAGTGAGTTGACCAAAGAAATTTTAAAAAACATCAACCGCAAAAAAGACAATGTGGCCGAACTTATTGAGGAAACCGCCGATGTGGAAATCATGCTTGAACAGTTAAAATGCTGCTATGGTATCAAGGACGCGGTAGAAAAGTACAAAGCCGAAAAACTGGTAAAAATCAATCAACGTTTGGATGAATGGGAAAAAACACATGACCGCGCCGCTTCTTGAAATTGAAGATTTACACGCCCGCGCCGGCGATAAAGAAATCATCAAAGGTTTTAATTTGACAATCAACGAAGGCGAAGTTCACGCCATTATGGGGCCGAACGGCGCCGGAAAATCCACTTTGTCTTATGTTTTGTGCGGTAAGCCAGGTTATGAAATCATCTCCGGCAACGTGCGTTTTAAAGGCAAAGATTTGCTCTCCATGAGCATTGAAGAACGCGCCCGCGAAGGCTTGTTTTTAATTATGCAATATCCGGTGGAAATTCCCGGCGTGCCGACCACGGCTTTCCTGAAACACGCTGTTAACGCCATCCGTTTGCACCGCGGCGAACCGGAACTTGACACAATGGAATTTATTAAAATGGTGCGTGAGACCGGTAAAAGTCTCGGCATTGATAATGAAATGCTCAAACGGCCGGTCAATGTCGGTTTTTCCGGCGGTGAGAAAAAACGTATGGAAACCCTGCAAATGACTGTCTTAAAGCCGGATATGGCCATTTTGGACGAGGCGGATTCAGGTTTGGATATTGATGCCTTAAAGGTGGTCGCCGAAGGGGTGAACGCTTTAAGAAACGGCAAGCGCTCCATGCTGGTGATTACGCACTATCAGCGGCTTTTGAACTATATTGTGCCTGATTTTGTGCATGTTTTCGCCAACGGACATATCGTCAAGTCCGGCGATAAAAATCTGGCGCTGGAATTGGAAGAAAAAGGCTATGCCGAATTTATCAAGGATAAGGCGTAAGACATGGGCGGTTTAATCCAAGACATAAAACTCATCGGCGCAGATTTGCCCAAACTGGAAGCCTTGCGCGAAAAAGGGCGGAATTCTTTTTTGAACCAAGGTTTGCCAACGGCGAAAACCGAGGCATGGAAATATACCCGCGTGCGTGAGTTGGCCGGCGATGATTTTGTTATGGAAGAAACTTGCGGCAAGGTATGCGACAAAGAACATTCTTCCTGTTGTTGCCAAGGTAAATGCGCCCTACCCTTTGATGCTTATGAAATACATTTTTGCAACGGCAAGCTTAAAGAGGACCATTTTCATCTGCCCGAAGGCGTACAAGCCATGCCGTTGATTGATGCCGTTACGGAAAACGAAACCACGGCTTTTTTAAACAAAAGTTTTGAGATGCAAAATTTTCCGTTTGCGGCGTTAAACACCGCTTATCTGGAGCAAGGCGTCTTTTTGCGGGTTGCCCGCGGTGTTTGCCCTGATAAACCGCTTGCCTTTATCCACCACAGCCACGGCGGCGTCAAACGTTTTGCCAACCTGCGCAACATTGTGGTTCTGGAAACCGGCGCACAAGCCACGCTGATTGAGGCTTATCAATATTCAGGCGAGGTAAAATCGGAATATTTCAACAACATTGTCAATGAAATTTTCATCGGACGGCAAGCCGTTTTGCGGCATTATAAGGTTCAAAGCGAGGCCTTGAAAGCCGTTCATATCGCGCTTAACGCGGTCAAAGTCAGGGAAAACGGACTATATGAAAGTTTTTGCCGGCAAAAAGGCGCCAATCTGGCGCGGCAGGAAACGCACGTCGTTTTGCAGGAAAGCGGCGCCGAAGCCATCGTTAATGCCGTTTACATGATGAACGGCTGGGCAACGCTTGATACCACCACCGACATTGAGCATCCGGCGCAAAACACACGCTCCAATCAATTGGTCAAGGGTGTGGTCGGCGGGCAGGCCAAAGGCGTTTTTCAGGGGAAAATCCATATCGCGCCGAACGCCGTACAAACCGAAGGTTATCAACTGCACAAAGCCTTATTGTTGAGCGACGAGGCGGAAGTTGACGTCAAGCCCGAGTTGGAGATTTTTGCCGACGATGTTAAATGTTCGCACGGCGCTACCTGCGGCGAACTTGATGCCGAACAGTTGTTTTATCTACAATCGCGCGGCATTGGTGCGGAAGAAGCGCGGCAGATGTTGATTGAAGCCTTTGTTGATGAAAGTTTTCAACTGATAAAAGACGATAATATTCGTCATTGGATGAAGCGTTTTTAAAACTCATTTTGTTGACTATCATATACAGCTTTTGCCTTGCCTCCTCATTTTTTAATGCTGTTTGGTAACTTCAAAGGTTGTAACTTATCCCCACCAGACTCTTTAAAATTGCAAAAAAAAAAAACGGTTTAGAATACCGCGTAAATACATTTATTTTGCAGTTTTGGGAGTTCTTTTGATGAATTTGTTCAATTTTTTTAACTTTTTCTCTCATGCACATTCTGAAATTGCGTATAATGGTGCAGATGCGCAGCCTTGTTTGAGCGACGTGTACAAAAATAGTACACGAGCGAAAAGAAGGCAAGCAGATGTGCCGTTATGCGGTCGTTCTATGGTTGAGATGTTGGGGGTGCTGGCAATCATCGGCGTTTTATCGGTCGGCGCCATTTCCGGTTACTCCAAAGCCATGCTCAAATATAACCTCAATAAACAGGCTGAACAAATCAATCAGCTCATAAACATTACGTACACCTATGGCTCTCAAATTAATGTAACAGACACTCAAAATTCTTCTTTTATTCCGTATTTCGAAAAACTTAATCTTATCCCGGACGGTATGAAAGCAACCCAAAACAGTTTGACCGATGCTTTAAAAACAAATATTGCTGTCTTTCAAAGCCCCGGTGCCACCTCAAACAAACTTGTTTATATTGCTTTAACTTATTCCTCAAATATGGACAGAAGTACCACTTTGCAATCATGTATTCAAATTTCAGAACTTGCAAAAGACTATTCAATTTCTTATGAAAGGGATTTTTATGCCCTTTACCTGTCAAATGTGGATGGTGAAGGAGCTACTCAGGGCAGACAGGAATTTTTTGGTTCATCAGTGGTTTCAAATTGCAAAAACAGTCGTTGTTTAAAATATGCTTCCGTAAATGATATTTACAATGCCTGTTCTGATGCTCTGGATAAAAATCTGTATCTTTCCATTATTTTTTATTTCAGGTAAGAGAAAAGCCGCTTTAACAAAGCGGCTTTTGTCAGAATTAATTTACCTATTCCAGCCAGTATTCAATCGTGGAAACAACGCGAACTTTTTTCTCAATCTGCTGCACTTCTGAAGTGTATGCGCTTTGTTCACGCGGCAAAATGGAAAATACGCCTTGGTTGGCATGGCGGATTTTACCGACCTTGCTACCGGAATTTTTGGCAAATTCTTCAGCGGCTTGTTTGGCGTTTTGTGTGGCTTCGGCCAGCATTTGCGGCTTGATGTCGTTCAAACCGGTGAATAAATATGACACCGGATAAGCATAATCCTGATTAAAAATCACCCCTTTGGCGACCAAATCACCCGACTTGTTCAAAACCGCGGCAATATTGTCAACATTTCCCGATTTAACCGTTACGTTCTGGGTCAAGATAAAACGGATGTCATTATCATTGTTGGTGCGATACGGGTTTGCCATCAAGTCGTTGGTTTCCAAGCGGCCGACGCTGATTTCTTCCGGCAAAACGCCGTTTTTGACAAGAAAATCTTTCACCACTTCGGTCTGACGATTCATTTCCTTTTGCGCGACCAAAACATCATTGCCGGTCACGACATATTTAATGTTCCAAATAGCGACATCGGCTTTAACATCCATTTCCGCCAAACCTTTAACCACCACGCTGTTGGCGTCCATTTTGGCATGATAGTAATAAAAGCCCGGGAAGAATCCGCCCAACACCAAACCCAGAGCCAACAAACCGGCGCTTGCAAGTTTTTTGCCTTTGCGGCAAGAGCATTTTTCCTCACCGCACCCGCAGCCGCATTTATCGCCGCAAGTGCAGGGTTTCCCTTCCTGACAACCGCATTTACAATCCGGCCCACAGGTGCATTTTTTCTTGTTTTCAACCATGATAATCTCCTTTCTTTGCAAAATCTGCAAGAATCTTAACCCTTAAATTTCAAAAGTCAACGGGATATTATTTTTTATAAGCAGCACGGCGAATACGATCATTGATAGCCAGTCCCAAACCGGTTTCGGGGATGGGCGACATGGCAATTTTATCGTGATTTTTATCGGCATCTGCCAAACGCATATAAGCAAACAAGTTGGCGGCAGCCTCACACAAATCGCCGGAAGGACTCAAATTCAAATCACAATCCGTTACAGCGCCGAAACCGATGAAAAACTCACCATCTTCGCGCGATAAAGCGTTAATGCGGAAATCATGACTCGGCGCATAATGTTTGAGCATTTGTCCGGGCGAAGTCGGTAAATCAGGATTACCGTGCGAAATCAACACTTTTTCGCCCAAGAACTCCTCCAAATCTTCCAGGGCAACACCGCCGGCACGCAACAAAACGACATTTTTGCCGGTAATGTCGATAATGGTGGATTCCACCCCTACCCGACATTGTCCGCCGTCCAAAATCATGTCAACTTTATCGCCCAAACTGTCGGCAACGTGAAAAGCCGTGGTCGGACTGATGGTTTGCGAACGATTGGCTGAAGGCGCCACAATCGGCACGCCGCTTTTTTTAATCAACGCCAATGCCGTCGGATGAGCAGGCATCCGCACCGTAATCGTTCTTAAACCGGCGCAAGCCAGATCCAACGCCGGATTTTCCTCCACGCGGTTTAAAACAAAAGTCAAAGGTCCCGGCCAAAATTTATCGGCAAGCGCCAAAACCCGCTCATCCACGGCGGCATATTCTTTTAAAAAATCTTTTTCGGCAATGTGTGAAATCAGCGGATTAAAAGCCGGACGGCCTTTGGCGGCATATATGGACGCCACCGCTTTGGCGTTGTAAACATTAGCACCCAGACCATAAACCGTTTCGGTCGGGAAAGCGACCAAACCGCCGTTTTTAATCACTTCGGCGGCTTTTTTAATATTTTCTTCGGTATTTTGATATATATTATTCTTCATCGACATGCAAAACCGAGTTCAGGGCATAGCCCAATTCATCTTCTGCAAATTCTTCTAGCACCATAACCCCGCCTCTGTCAACCAGTTGATAAACTTTATTTTGCGAATCGTAAATTAAAAAGCCGAAATCATCATAACCCAAAATCACTTTATCGGGATCCGTATTAAATTCCTGATTAAAAGATTTAATGTCCAAATCCGGATGATGCAGAGGCGGAACGCCTAAAATTGCCGAATCGGCAGCTTTGACCCCGTTGTAATGACGCAAAAATTCCAAAAAATCCGTCGGCAAAAAGGGGAAACCTTCACGCACAAGCTCTTTTTGTGCTTGAATCACATCTTTAATTTCCAGTGGTTTTTCAAGCTCGACATATTTACTTTGTGCCAAAAAGTCTAAAAAATCCGTCATCATTTGCTTTTACTCTTCTTTTCTTTTAACCACTTTGCCAAACCGTTAGTCATTTCTGTTTTCTTTTTCTTGATTTTCATGGCTTCTATCGCTTTTTTATGGCGGATTACTTGCACAACATTATCAATATCAAATTCTACCGTTTTGCTGTTATCAAGATAGCGTTGTCTGTTTTCTGCCAAACTGTTCATGATTTCTTCATAAGAAACAATAAAACGACTGTCTTCTTCTGCTTGTTTCTTAAAGCTTTTTTGCTTGGTCCAGTCATGTTCAATTTGTTGGTCCGGTCTGAGACCAAACATAAACGTCACGCAAGGATTGGTCAGTTCCATACGTTGACTGTAGGCTTCCTTTTTCCCGAAAACAACTAATTTATCAAATCCGTGCAAAATATGGCGATGAATGGCAGAATTAACCAACAAAAAATTATGACGATAGTTGGCTGCGGCAAGGTTTGCCAAACGCCCACTTTCAACCACAGCGTTGATGTGGTGGACTTCAAATGACGGAAAATCTTTTCCTTTAAGTTCGGCTCCCGTTTCATCTCGCGCCGTTAGCAGTTTTCCCTGATCAAGCGAAATAAGACGCTCAACCAGCTCTTGAGGTATTTCTTCGCCTATTTTATATTCTTCCGTGGCAATTCCTGCTTTTTGTAAATCATGCAGGACGCGCGGCGTAAAATGCGTTTCTGTAATGATTAATTTTTCAGCATCGCTTTTACCGAACATCCGCATGGCATTTAAAAGCGAGCAAATATAACGTTCATCATATCCTTCTTTACGCAAGATTTCGGCAATTTTTTTACTAAATTTGCGCGCCATAGCTTTAACATAATTATTGCGCGGCGTGCCGTATTCAGAGAAAAATACTTTTGTCTGTTTTTCATCTTTCCTAAAAGTTCTGAAAATCAGGTCAGAAAAATCCCGCACGCCCATAAGCGGCAAAATTTCCGGATTTATTTGTTGATGATGCAAATAACTTCTGATTGCCGGTTCAAGCTTGCGAAAATCGGAAAATTGCCTAAAAAGCTGCCAACACGGCGCTTGATCAAGATTGTAGTTTTTATAGGGCTGAGATTGTGACATCGGTTTAGAAATCAGCTCTTTATAAAACCGGCTCAACTGATGGCGCGGTCTGGCATCAATAGCGCCGTAACAATTCATGCGGATGATGTGTAATTCATCAGCACTTAGCGGATAATGCTGTTTTTCTTCAATTTTTAAACCAACCGCTTTGTTTATGGTTTCTAATTTATACCATGAATTTTCCGCCAGCTGACGATCCGTTTCTGAAAGCGTTGTATCATAGCGGCTGGCAGCAAGACGTTTTAATATTCGATAAGCTTTGATTTGATCCGTTAACGAAAGATGATTAAATATGTCAAAATATGAAACATCGTCATAAATGACATCCAAAAATTCTCCATCTTCTAAAAATGTAAACGGCGACACTGTTGTTTCGTCCTCTAAATTTTTATTTTTTTCTGCTTGCTTTCGAGCATATTTGCTGCCTTT
This sequence comes from uncultured Alphaproteobacteria bacterium, assembly GCA_944393235.1. Lineage (GTDB taxonomy): Bacteria > Pseudomonadota > Alphaproteobacteria > RF32 > CAG-239 > CAAFZY01. The sequence continues at coordinate 13,227 of CALXZJ010000032.1, forward strand.
ATTTGCCATTTTTTATCCTGTTTATGATTTGTTTTTATTTTGTCTAAATTGTAATGCGTAAATTTTCATTTGTCCATTACAATTTAAAAAAAATTAGCATTTTATTATCGTTTTTGGCATATTATATATGGAAAACAACAAATAAGAGGAGTAAAAATATGGCAGAAATTGTTTTCAGCAACAAAAAACCGCGGCGCGGCGAAGTTAAAGTTGTGTTAGCATACGGCAAAATTGACAAGAAATATCTAGCCGGTTTTCTTTCAAGTGATGAGATTGATTTGTTATGCAGCGCAGCAGCACAAGAAAATTTTAACAGTAAAAATAACAAAATTTTATCCGTTACAAGTATTGGCGGAAAACTGGTTTGTGTAGCAGTGCCTGCCAAACCGTCTGTGGTAGATTTGCAAAAAGCCGGCGGCTTGTTATATGGCTGTTTAAAAAAATATCCAAGCGCAGCGGTATATGCCGAAAAACCTGCCGGTTCCAAGCTAAAAAGCGCAGAAATCGCCTATAATTTAGCGTTTGGGCTGGAGCTTTCCTCATACAGCTTTGATAAATATTTAACCAAACGCAAACCGGAAGATTTTCCCAAGCTGGAAACCGTATCTTTTGCCGCTAAAGGTAAAGTGATTGATAAAAACGGCTATGTTCCCTATTCTGCTTTGGCTGCCGGTGTGCGTTACACTCGCGACTTGACCAATGAGCCGTCTAATAATATGACGCCCGTCATTATGGCTGAAGACATCAAACGTTTGGAATACCTGGGGTTGGAAATCGATATTCTTGATGAAAAAGCCATGAAAGAAAAAGAATTTAATCTGGCTTTATCGGTTGCCCAAGGTTCCTGTAACCCGCCGCGAATCGCCGTCATCAAATGGCGCGGCAAACAAGAACAAGAAGGTTTTGATTTGGGTTTGGTCGGCAAAGGCGTTACCTTTGACAGCGGCGGTATTTCCTTAAAACCGGCCGGCGGTATGGCTGATATGAAACAGGACATGGCCGGTGCGGCCGCCGTGGTCGGCGCCATGAAAACTGCAGCCTTGCAAAAACTTCCGGTTAATGTGGTCGGTGTGGTCGGCTTGGTTGAAAACATGCCTTCCGGTTCGGCAACGCGGCCGGGAGATATTGTCCGTTCCATGTCCGGTCAAACGGTGGAAATTTTAAACACTGATGCCGAAGGGCGTTTGGTGTTGGCTGATTGTTTGTGGTATATTCAACAACAATTCGGGGTTAAAAAAGTGATTGATATTGCCACGCTCACCGGTGCGATTATGATTGCACTCGGTACCGAAATGGCGGGCATTATGGGCAACAATCAGGCGTTTGTTGATACAATCGGCAAAGCCGGTGCCGAGGTAGATGAAAAAGTCTGGCAATTGCCGTTAACCAAAGAATATGACAAGATGATGGATTCTGCCGTCGCCGATATGCAAAATGTCAGCAACGGGCGCAACGCCGGCTCCATCACCGCCGCCTGTTTCTTGCAGCGTTTTATTAAAAAAGACGTCAAATGGGCGCATTTGGATATTGCCGGTATGGATAAGATTGAAAAACCAAAACCTTTAACGCCCAAAGGTGCCAGCGGCTTTGGCGTTCGGTTGTTCAATGCCGTTATGAAAAAGCTCTGATTTTGCAAAATTGTCATAAAAAAACTTCCGAAAAATTCGGAAGTTTTTTTATGAATTTAAGAGCGAATTTTGTTTATTCCTTCTAAGAAACAGGTAACCGCCATGCCCTTTCCTTTCTCTGCCATGCTACCGATGTGCGATAGTGCGGCGGTTGAGGCGTTTGTTGCACATCCCTTTCCTGTCACGCCCTGAAGGAGCGTTAGCACTCAAGGTTAGGCGTCTGTTGCTCGTTTGGAGAAGAGACCCCTAAACTCGCCGACGCTGTCGGCTCGTGGGGTGACGAGGACTGGGGCAGGAGTTGTCGGCAGTGGCATGACGATAAAATGCCGGTTGTAAGTTATCCCCACCAGACTCTTTAAAATTGCAAAAAAAAAAAACGGTTTAGAATACCGCGTATTGATATATCTTTTGGCAATTTGGAGAGAATATTATGCGTGAAAATGGTAGAAGTATGGTGGAGATGTTGGGGGTGCTGGCAATTATTGGCGTATTATCGGTTGGGGCGATTGCCGGTTATTCCAAAGCAATGATGAAATATAAGCTCAACAAACAAACCGAACAATTAAGCACCCTTATTAACGCCGGTTTACGTTATGCGGGGCAATGGAATCTTTCAGAATCTGCTTCTTTGCTGCCTTATCTGATTAAACTAAACGAAGTCCCGAAAGAAATGGTTAAGTACCCGTATTTGGAGCCGGTGTATGATGTTTTTAATACGGCTATACAAATAACTTATATAATATATAATGGCTTGCATTATACACAGTTTCTTATCGGATTGGATACATCCAGCAACAGTTCTCAAAATATGGATATTTGTCGTAACGTAATTAACATTGCCAAAGAATTTCATGCTAATTTATGGCGCATGGCCATTGTCAGTCACGGCAGCGATGAAACGTGGAACGGTGATGAAGATTCGTGGGACGAGGCCTCTTATTTTGGTGATGCTTATTGCACCAGCGGGAATAATTGTCTTAAAGACATGACGGTTGAGCAAATTGATACTTTTTGCCGTTATAATTTTAATAAGCCAAATTCTCCCCATTTGAAACTGGTTTGGATGGAGTAAAAAACTTATTTATATATGACTTCAAAGTGTCGGACGGTTCGATCCGCCGCTTTTATAACATTAAAGCCCCTTTTACAAAGGGGCTTTTCAAATGGTGCTCGGGGACGGGATCGTTCTTGCTCCTAAATTCGCCGTTTAACGGCTCATTAACTCGCTTCGGTCACCGGAAACTTAAGCATTGCAAACTTCGTTATCACTTGTTTGCCATGCTAATGTTTCCGTAATCAAAACTAAAAAAACAATTCACAGGATTGTTTTTTTTAGTTTTGTCGCCTCCACTTCGTGTCGGACGGTTCAATCCCGTCGTCATTTAAAAACTTTAAAGCCCCTTTTACAAAGGGGCTTTTCAAATGGTGCTCGGGGACGGGATCGTTCTTGCTCCTAAATTCGCCGTTT
>CALXZJ010000033.1 GCA_944393235.1 uncultured Alphaproteobacteria bacterium
GGGCAAAAGCCCGCCTGTGCAACTCAAGCCTTTTATAAAAGGCGCAGAGTAGTCCATCAGCGCCCACCATAAAAAAAATCTCCCTTGTGGGGATTTTTTTTATGGTAAGTTTACAAACCGCTCGAACCAACGACACGTTGGTTTGACTACCAGGGCTAGGCAAGACGCGGGTATCGCCGGTTTGCCCGCAAGGGCAAAAGCCCGCCTGTGCAACTCAAGCCTTTTATAAAAGGCGCAGAGTAGTCCATCAGCGCCCACCATAAAAAAATCTCCCTTGTGGGGATTTTTTTTATGGTAAGTTTATAAACCGCTCGAACCAACGACATGTTGGTTTGACTATCAGGGCTAGAAAAGACGCGGGTATCGCCGGTTTACATTTTCCTTTTACCGCTTACTCTTTTAAGCAACCGAGCTTATCGTCCCATTTCCAGCAATCATTGCGGCAGATTTTTTGAACGGAGTCGTAAACCATGCCGCCGTCCAAACAGACATCCATATCTAGTTGTTCTTTGATTTGAGATACATATTTTCCCATTAGTATAAAACAGACAAAAAATACGCCGAAAACTATATAGGCAGCTTTCTGCCATCTGGCCCGAAAAGTTAATCCAAACGCCACAAAACAAACTACCGAAACGATAGCATAAAGATATTGTATTAAAGGTTCAATACCCCAAATAATGGCATTATTGACGGCTAAAAGAGAAAAAAGCGCAAGATAAATTACCACTTTCATGGTTATACCAACAATATAAAATGTGCTTTTTTTCATTTTTTCTCCTATTTATATTTTGTATGATGCGTCGGACAGGTTTCCCGCAAAGATTTGCCCCTCAGAGCGCCTTTCTGTCCCCTCAAAGATGTTTTACATGAAACTCGTTTTTCCACCCAGGTTAAAAGCGGCGAAAGATATTTTTGATTGCTTTTCAGATAAGAAAGAAAATAAGTTGTTTTTAAATTCTCATCTTCCAATGGAATGATAACACGTTCAGCGCCGTCATTGCGGTAATTGCGGACAAGTTTGGTCGTAAAGCACAATAAATTGCCGTTTTCCAGCAGTTGGCGGAATACAAAGTAGTCATTATAGGTTTTCATGCCGAATTTGTCGGTTAACCAATCAACAAAAGGCTGTATTTGGCGGACATACGCACCATCTCCGGAATAATTTATCAACTGCAAATTTTCTTCATCATGCAGACAAATGCTTTTTCTTTTTGCCAACGGATGGCCGGCAGGAACCGATAACATCAATTCCTCATCGGCAAACGGCACGGTGATAATATCTTCGTTTTTGGGTTTTTTGATAGATATAACCGCATCGTATTTATGCGTCAGCAACAGCGTTTCCAAATTGTTTTCATCCGGCAGCAAGGCGGAAGTTATGTTGATATCGGGATTTGCTTTTTGCAACAAAGGAACGGAAAAACGCATCGGCCCCGGATCACAAAAACCAAGCGACAATACATTATCTTTGCGGATAAACTGATAAAACGTGCTCTTCATTTCATCGGCTTTGATTAAAACCGCTTCGGCATATGTCAAAGCCAGACGGCCAGCATTGTTTAAGCATAATTTATTCTTTGAGCGTTCAAACAGCGGCACGCCGAGTTCTTCTTCCAACTTTCTGATAGCAAGGCTGAGAGCCGGCTGGGAAATGTGTAGCATTTCCGCCGCTATTGTTAAATTATTACATTCTGCGGCTATTTTAAAATAACGTAATTGTGTCAGCTCCATAACGCCCTCACTATAAGTTTAAGTTATAGCACTATAAATAAACGGTATTAGACTTTTTGCCAAACGTCAAGCATAATATAAACAGTTCCCAATCAATATTTCGGAGGTATGTATGAAGTTTTTTCAATATATTTTATTTGCTGCCCTGATTTTTCACACTAATTTTGTTAATGCCGAGGAGAATAAAGCCATGACCAGAAGCGAACGCGCTGATAAAACTTATGAGCAATTGTTTTTAAACAAGCGGGCAGCCAGTCCGACCGACCCCGAATTTATGGAAATTTTGCAACGTAATATCTTCGGCGAAGTTTTCTATACCGGAAACTTAAACAACCAAGAACGTGAATTGATAACCGTGGTTTCTTTGGCGACCATGCAAACACTGCCGCAACTGAAAGCGCATATCGGCGCGGCGCTTAATGTCGGCAATTCACCTTTGACAATCCGCGAGGCTATTTACCAGTGCGCGCCGTTTATCGGTTTTCCGCGAACATTAAACGCCATCGGCGTTTTTAATGAAGTCGTTCAAGAAAGAAACATCACGCTGCCGCTGGAGAACGCCGGAACCACAACCGATGCCGACCGACACGAAAAAGGTCTGGCTATACAAACAGAACTCTACGGTGACGAAGTAAAAAAGGCGATGAGCTCACTGCCCGCGGAATATAAAGATATCGTGCCGGATACTTTAACTGACTTTTGTTTCGGCGATTTTTACACCCGCGGCAGCTTGACAATCCAACAACGCGAATTGTTGTCACTCGTTATTTTAACCGCCCTCGGCGCGGAAAAACAGTTGTCTGCCCATGTTATCGGCGCGCTTAAAGCCGGTAACGACAAAGAAACACTGTTAGCGGCAATGGTGCAGGCCATTCCCTATGTCGGGCTGGCGAACGCGATGACCGCCATCAACCTGATTAAAGAGGCAGATGTTGATAATTATCAGCCGATTTATGAGGAATAAAAACGATGAGAAAAATTTTTGCCGGACTGATTGCCGCCGTTTCGCTGTGGAACAATGCGGCGTTTGGCGGAGATATAACGGAGAATAAAACGATGAAAATTAAATTAAGTTTTGAACAAAAGGAAGTCATCGTCCGGATGGCAGAGAATGCCGCGGTTGAACAATTTTTGCCAATGCTGCCGGCAGAATTTGAATTCATTGACTTTGCCGGTGAAGAAAAAATCAGCGAATTTTCCCGCCCCGTTTCGCTTGCCGGTGTACCGCGCGGCATGATTGCAGCCAAAGGCAAGATGTTTATATACGCGCCATGGGGAAATTTCGGATTTTTCTATAAAGACCACGGGAAAACAATGGACAACAACCTGATTGAACTCGGCGAGATAGACAGCGGGCTTGAGCATCTGGCGGAAACAAAAGGCGGCTTTTCCGCCCGAATAGAGATTTTACAAGAGGAATGATTATTATGAAAAGAAGAGATTTTATAAAAACAACATTGGCGGCAGCCACTTTATCAGTTTTGCCGCAGGTTTCAACAGCAGCAAACGGAGGTAAAATGAAAATTTTGGTTTTAACCGGAAGTCCGCGCAAAAACGGCAATTCCAACACATTAGCAGATAATTTTATTAAAGGCGCTAAAGAAGCCGGACATGAAATTGTGCGCTTTGATTCTGCTTTTAAGGAAGTCCACCCCTGTATCGGCTGCAACTCTTGCGGTATGAACGGTCCATGTGTTTTTAAAGATGATTTTGAATTTGTCCGGCAGCATATTGTTGATGCTGATATGATCGTGTTTGCCACACCGATGTATTATTTCGGTTTCTCTGCACAGTTAAAAGCCGTTATTGACCGCTTTTATGCGATTAACGGACAAATCCACCGTCCCAAAAAAGCGGCTTTATTGATGACCTATGCAGATAATTCCGCAGAAAAGGAAGCCATCCTTGTTAACCATTATAATTTCCTTGTCAAATATCTCGGTTGGGAAAATGTCGGTCGGGTTATTGCTCCCGGCGTGTGGCCGGCCGGTGCCGTTAATCATACCAATTATCCGCAAAAAGCTTATGAACTGGGAAAATCACTAAAATTGGCATAAATATGGAGAATTTGTTATGAAAAAAAGATTTTTAGGCAAAAGTAAATTGAAAGTTTCGGCTATCGGCTTGGGATGTATGGGCTTTTCACAAAGTTATCCGCCATATATTCCTTTTGGGGATGCCGTCAATGTTATCCGCGGCGCATACGATCTCGGCGTTACCTTTTTTGACACGGCAGATGTATATGGATGCGGCGAAAATGAAAAACTGTTGAGTGAGGCCTTAAAACCAATACGACAAAGTGTGGTTATTGCCACCAAATGCGGCTTTAATCTTTATGATGAGGTTAAAGACGAACTCGGACGTCCGATAGGCATATGCGGCCGAGCTGATTATGTTAAAACGGCGGTGGAAAAATCGCTGCAACGTTTACAAACCGATTATATTGACCTTTATTATTTGCACAGAGTTGATCCGAATACACCGATAGAAGAAACAGCCGGTGCAATGGCAGATTTAATCAAAGAAGGCAAAATTTTAAACTGGGGCATCTCGGAAGCAAATGCAAACACGGTGCGTCGGGCACATGCCATTTGTCCGCTTACAGCCGTACAGAGCGAATATTCCATGTGGTACCGCAAAGTTGAAGACGAATTGTTGCCGACATTGGAAGAACTAGGCATTGGTTTTGTGCCGTTTTCACCTTTGGGCAAGGCAGTTTTGACCGGACAGATACAAAAGGATACGCAATTTGCGCAAGGTGATTTTCGTAATATTATTCCGCGGTTCAACAAAGAAAATATGCAGAATAATATTAAGCTGGTTGAATATGTGGAGGAGCTGGCAAAAGACAAAGGCGTCACGCCGGCACAAATTGCATTGGGCTGGCTGCTCTCGCAAAAAGACTGGATTGCGCCCATTCCCGGAACAAAAAAATTATCCCGTGTTGAAGAAAACATCAAAGGCGCAAATGTTACTTTTACCTTTGATGAACTGACAGAAATCCGCCGGAAACTGGACAGCATAGAAATAACCGGCTGCCGATATCCGGAAGAACAGGAAAAATTAACTGGGCTTTAATCGGAGGGAGGATTTTTAAGATGAACAGAAGAGAATTTTTGCTTGCTTCCGCTGCGGCATTGCTGTTGGCGGGGACTGGAATCGGACGAGCGGCGACAATGAAAAAGACATCTGTACAAACTATGGAACACCGTCGGTTGGGGAATTTGGAAGTTTCGGCTATCGGGCTAGGCTGTCTGCCGATGGTCGGCTATTACGGCGGAAAATATGACAAGCAAAAGATGATTGCGCTTATCCGCCAGGCTTATGAACAAGGCGTTACCTTTTTTGATACGGCGGAAGTTTACGGACCATACACGAGCGAGGAATGGGTGGGAGAAGCTTTAAAGCCGGTGCGGCACCATGTAAAAATCGCCACCAAATTCGGTTTCGGGGTTGAAGAAGGTGCGCCAACGGCATTAAACAGCGAGCCAAAACACATTCGCCGCGCAGTTGAAGGTTCGTTGAAACGTTTGCAAACCGACTATATAGATTTGTTATACCAACATCGGGTTGACCCGAAAGTGCCGATGGAAGATGTTGCCGGAACAGTGCAGGAGTTGATAAAAGAAGGCAAAGTTTTGCATTGGGGCTTGTCGGAGGCAAGTGCCAAATCCATCCGCCGCGCACATGCCGTTTGTCCGCTTGCAGCCGTACAGAGCGAATATTCGCTTATCTGGCGGGAGCCGGAAACAAAGATATTCGCAACACTTGAAGAACTCGGCATCGGGCTGGTTCCGTATTGTCCGCTCGGACGGGCGCTTTTGACCGGCGTTATTAACGAAAACAGCCGTTTTGCAAAGGGCGATCGGCGCGCCACGCTGCCGATGTTTACGCCTGAAGCACTGCCAAATAACATGCAAATCGTCCGTCTGGTAGAAAAATGGGCAAAACGTAAAAACATCACACCGGCACAGTTCGCACTTGTCTGGCTATTGTCGCAAAAATCTTGGATTGCGCCTATTCCGGGAACAACAAATCCTGCACATTTAACAGATTTTCTCGGGGCGGCAAATGTGCGCTTATCTGCCGATGAGCTGAATGAGTTTGAAAAAGACTACACTTTAATTCATCTTGTCGGACATCGCGCCGATCCATTCACCGAAAGCCAAATAGATAAATGACTTTACCTGTCTGAAGACTTTAACAGATTTTTGCCATTCTCGCCAATCATCAGAAAGGACGACGCAAAATCAGCGGATAAAATTGGTGCGGCTGCCGCTTTCCTGTTCGGGCGGATTCAAGCCGCCGTTTTTGGCCTCATCAATCATTTTTAACGCCCATGCCATATTTTTGCCCAAATTGCGCATGGTCTGCAGACCTTCTTTATCCTGCAGCACTTCTTCAGGCGTGTTGCCATGCACTTCATTCCAGTATGAAGAAGAAACAACCGGCATTTTGTTGATGGTAAAATATTTATTGATGACATCAATGGCAGCCGTCGTCCCTGCCCGCCGCGCCGAAACCACCGCGGCGCCGGGCTTGAAAGCAAATGCCGCGCTGCCGGCATAAAAAGCCCTGTCTAAAACCGAAAGCAAACGCCCCGACGGATGCGCGTAATAAACCGGCGAACCAAAAACAAAACCGTCGGCTTGTTCCGCTTTTTCAATAATACTATTGACAATGTCATCATTAAACACACAGCGACCGTTCAACTTGCGACAGGCCTGACAGCCGATGCAGTCGCGGTAAGCGCCCGTCCCGAGTTGAATAATTTCGGTTTCAATCCCTTCTTGATTTAAGACTTTGGCAACTTCGCTTAACGCCGTATAGGTGCAGCCTTTTTCGTGTCCGCTGCCGTTTATCATCAATACTTTCATGTTTGCTCCTTTCCGTGCCGGCAAATGTTTTTTGTTCTGCTCCTCACAGGCGGATAACAAACTTATCCCGCCCATAGCAAGAAGCGTATTTATTAAAAACTGACGCCGGTTCATCAAATTAAACTCCACATTTTTATGCTGACAAAATAGCACCCGATAAACAGTTTGACAATTATTTTTTATATTTAACAAACGAATACTTGCAAATAATCTCCTTTGACGTCAATGTTTTTTGTCCATATTTTGCTTGACCTAATAACAATTGTAACTTATACTGCCTAACATTAAACGATTATTTTATCTGCATAATTATTTAAAAAATTTTTATATATGGAAACAAAAGAAAAATTAGAAAAATTAGAAAGGGTTATGGCTGATTTAGGTTTAACCAAAGAGGAAATTATAAACTGGTTAGGCTTAAAAGGACTACAAGGCGCTATTATTGCCCGCCCGGGCATGTATTATTACGCTGATGGAACATTTTCTGAAAAAATCATGCCGTATAAGCAAATTTCCGGCGTTATCGGTTGGGTAGATAAAACCGGGAAACATGGCTTGGTTCTCGGCTTGCGTGAAATCAAAGCAAAATGGGCAGAAGATATGCCAATTGGCAAAATTCCGGAATCCGACGGCAAAAAAAACACGCATTTAATTTTAGAACAGGCAAAAAAGCATGACATTAATGCTGAAGCTGCAAAATGGTGTGCGGATTATACTTTTGACGGCATTAAATTGGGACAAGCTTTTTTACCCAATAAAGATGAATTAAAAAAGATATTTGCAAACATTTCAACTGTTTGTAAAGCATTGGCTCCAATAGCACCGCTTAAAATATCGGAATGGTATTGGTCCTCATCAGTGGGCAACAACAATTTCATCTGGGTTCTCTCGCCTAACGGCTTGATTTTGACTTGCACCATGTCAAAAAATCTCATGACACGCTGTGTTTTTAATTTTTAATTTTAAAATTTCCTCCTGTGCTTATAACACAGGAGTTTTTATTGACCCTTTTTTATCAAACATGAAACGCCACCGGTTTACACCGGTGGCGTTTCATGAAAGAGTTACTTAATCACACACAAAGATACCAAATCATCTCCGACATTGCGGAAGGCAACTTCCCTATCTGTCAGATTATCAAAATGCTTGCGTATATACTCACATACGCTGCGTGTCAACCGATCTTGCCAGCAGGCATAATAACGCTTGGTTTGACCTTGGCATTCAATATCCACAAAATAACAACCAAAGCTCTTGTCATCATAACCCAGCTTTTTCAAGATACCTTGCTTCATTTCATTCATGATAACAAAATTTTATAATTGAACAATAATTAAGAATTGATGTAAAACTACCACCGGTTTCTAATTTTGTCAACATTTTTCAACAGCAATTATTGACATCTTCACATAGACGATTAAAATAGAACAAAACAAGAACGAGATTAAAAAATGAAACAACATGCCATTGCTTTAATTGATTGCGATTCTTTTTTTGTTTCCTGTGAGCGGGTAGACAACCCTACCCTTTGCGGGAAACCCGTCTGCGTCATGACCGGTGGCGGCAGCAAAGGCATAATTGTTTCCCGTTCCAAAGAAGCTAAATTGTTGGGCATTAAAATGGGAGCACCTTATTTTCAGGTGCAAAAAACATATCCGCAAGCCATCTGTTTGCCTGCCCGCCATCGCCGCTATGCAGAAATTTCACGTCAAGTCATGAATATTATCAAAACATTTAGCCCCGATGTTGAAGAAGTTTCCATTGACGAGGCTTATATAGACTTAACCGGGTTAAATAACGTTTACAAAACTTCTTATAACGAGCTGATAAATAAAATCCGCCAAACCATTTTAACCAAAACCAAAATTCCCGTATCCATTGGGCTAAGCACATCCAAAACCTTAGCCAAACTTGCCAGCGACAAAGCCAAATCAACCGGCGGAATTTATACCATAAAGCCTGAAAACATTTTAGAATCCATTGGCGACAATGACATCAAAGAAATCTGCGGCATTGGCCGAAACAACAGTCGTAAGCTTAATTTTGACGGCGTTTTTACCGTTCGTGATTTTTTACAAAAAGATAACGCTTGGATAAAAATGGTTTTAGGCATTAGAGGATTAAACCTTAAATTTGAACTTTCCGGCATCAACACCTCACCGGTCAATCCGGTTCTACAGGCGCCGCAATCCATCCAAGACACCAAATCTTTTGCCGACTTTACTGATAACCATAATTTTTTGGCAGCTGAACTCAACCTTCACATTCACAATGCCGCACAAAAATTAAGACTATGGAACGGCTATTGCTCCGAAATCGGCGTTATACTGCGCACCAAAGATTTTACCACCACGGCACTTTATACCGAACTTGCCGCCACCAATTCCGATTTTTCTCTAAAATCTGCTGCTGCCGCACTTTTAAGCCGTTTATACAAACCAAAATCTCTGTATCGCAGCATCGGGGTTGAATTAAGAAAACTTTCCTATTTTGAAACCCAACAATCATTATTTGAAAATCTGCACCGCGAAGACGATAAACTTTCCAAAGTTGTTGATGAACTGGAACAAAAATTCGGTCGCGGCATTATCAAAATCGGCGTCTAAAATTTTCAACTTATACCCAAGCTTGTTCTTGACAAAAAAACAAAAATGATTTAATAATTGTTTCATTACCCTAATTATTAATATAAATTATGAAAATTATGAAAAAAAATCCAAGAATTGCTTTGTTTGCCGGCGTTTTTGATCCCTTTACCTTGGATCACGCCTATGTCATAAACCACATTTGTGGAGATTATGACAAAATAGTTGTTGCTATATGTCTCAACCCCGGAAAAAGGACATTACTCAGCCTTGAAAAAAGGATCGAAATCATCAATGCAACCCTTGATGAATATCGTCACAATCATCCGGATTCAGGCTTAAGCCAAAACACATGTGAAATCTGTGTCAAGGAATACGATGGAATGACTGTTGATGCTGCCATCAGAGAAAAAGCTTCCGCCCTAATCCGCAGTTGTTGCAAAACTCTAAACGATTACGGGCAAGAGCAAAATCTGGCTGAAATCAACCGCCATCTGGCAGAAATTCGCGGTTATCGTTTAAGGACGCGTATCATTACTGCTGAAAACCAGTGGGCAGACGTTGTCTCTTACCGCCAAATTCAACAGTTATGTTCATTGGGCGAATACATTGCTGTTCGCAAATATGTCAGCAATGCCGCTTATCAGGCATTAATGGCTGAATACATGCGGCAATATTTTGAACGCTCTTTTACATTTCTTTGGACAGAAGACAAGCGCAAAGCCATCTGGCAAAAAATCTACGCGGCATACCAAAACCGCAGCTATCACAATTTAGCACATCTTGCATATATGTTAAATTGGATGAGCATTTACAACAAAGAAAACAAAAAAATTTCTAAGGAACTGATTTTTGCCATATTCATTCATGATTACATCTATGATGTAATCAGAACGGATAATGAAGACGCTTCATTTGCGGCAATGGCGGAATATATTCCGCAATCATGGGATCGCCAGTTGATAAAAGCCTGTGTATTGGCAACAAAACACCAAGCACCGGCACAAACACCTGACGAACAATTGATTGCCGACCTTGATTTAAGCATTCTCGGATGCTTTGAACCTGAAGTCTGGCAACAATATGAACAAAGCATACGCCAAGAATATATTCTTTTTAATGACAAAGAATACTATCAAGGACGCAAAGACTTTTTACAAAACATGCTAAAAAAAGAGCGCATTTTTCAAACGTCTTTCTTTTATGAACGGCTGGAAAAACAAGCTCGGCAAAACATTTTGGCAAGTTTACAACAACTGCAAAAAAACGGATTTTAAATTATTAAGTTATGAAAAAAATTGAAATTTCAAGCCTTGTGCTTGCCATAGCAGCCATTATCCTGTTTTGGATATTCGGCTTTAACGGAAACAACAAAATTTCCGGCATAATGCTTATTATCGCCGGATGTGGCTGTTGGCTCATGCTAATCTGCCGTTTCATCAACTGGCGGCGCAACCGATGGCTTGCTTAAAAAAATGAAAAACTCTGCCTTTACATCAAGGCAGAGTTTTTTTTAATCTTCTGGCAATAAAAATTTAATTGATTTATAAAAAAACACCTTGCTTTCAGCTTATAAAAATGCTATATACAAAAACGTACTTAAATTATTTTGTATTTATGAGAAATAAACTTAAAATTGCAAGTTCAACTTTAGCCCTGACCGGGATTATTATTTTGTTATTCTTTGGCTCTAACATGAATACCAACTTATCCATTATAATAATGATGGCCTCTTTAGCCTGCAGTTGGATATTCATTTTAAGCGGAATTTATTGGCACAAACCTTTTAAATTGTAAAGCTCTGTTTCCCACAGAGTTTTTTTTATACCCAAAACTGCCCATTTGGGCGGATGTCTTGATAATTTTTTATATTAAGGTATCAATTCTGTACATTTTAAGAAACTATACATTCTTCCTTTACCTTCCTAACGGTATTTTTTAACGCTCCACCGGATTAACAACTTTTTTTGCCATAGTTTCACGCCATAAAAAATGGGAGCTTAAAGCTCCCGTTATTTTTTCTTGCTCATAAATTCGCCGTTTTTCGGCTCATTAACTCGCTTCGGTCACCGAAAACTTAAGCGAAAGCAAACTTCACTGTCGCTCGTTTACTTTCGCTAATGTTTCCGTAATTGGCGCTAAAAAACAATTCACCGGATTGTTTTTTTAGCGTTCTTGCTCATAAATTCGCCGTTTTTCGGCTCATTAACTCGCTTCGGTCACCGAAAACTTAAGCGAAAGCAAACTTCACTGTCGCTCGTTTACTTTCGCTAATGTTTCCGTAATTGGCGCTAAAAAACAATTCACCGGATTGTTTTTTTAGCGCCAACCCTTAAACCACTGATAAGCGTTAACGCAAACCTTAACAAACCACGCCTTGAAAGCCTCAAGCCCGTCTTCTTTCCAGACATCGACCAGAACTTTCGTGGCATATTCGCGTGAATATTCGTCCTTATGCTGGCACATCCAGTCATGGAAACAGCTGGCGCGAATGCCCTGCCGCAAGTCTTTGTTTGAGAACAAAAGGGTAAACGGTGCTTTCACCGTTACCCCGTCAAACTCAAATCCGCTTGGCACTTCAATGTCTTTATATTTCAGGCTTTCAAGCGTCACATACTTGCCGTTATATATGGCAAATTGAATAATCATGACGTTTTCCCCGCCACATTTGCCGCAAAGCTTGCATCTGCAGCGGCGTCTTCAGCGGCATAGCCTGTTATACTATTTTCTGTTATAATATTAGGACTGTAATTTTGCGCAATATAGCCTGTTTGTGTGGTAAGGTTACATACTCTCCCATAAGGGCTGTTAAAACTGCCTATTCCTGCTCTAGTTAAATCGTTAGATATGGTTAATGTGCGTAATATATTATATGAAGGTAATTCAATATTTAATTTCGTCCATGTCCCATTATTATACTTCATAAAAATATAATCGGAAGGGGTATTAGCTGAAGTCATCCCTTCCGCTAATGTTAATAATCCAGTGTAAGGATTAAAATTGCCAGTAACAGTTTTTCCATTGAAATATTGCAAATCCACAGGCCATTCATTAGGTTGTAATACTTTTATCTGATTTTCACTCAAAAGTTCTACAATGGTTAAATTCCCATTATCGCCCACTGCCGGATAGTAAGATTTTCCTATAACATATTTATGATCTGATGTTACACCCATAATACAAAATGTGCCAGGTAGATTATTATACCCGGAAAGATCATAAACTTTATCCAGAGAATTGTTTTCTTCGTTTATGGTAAAAACCCCTTGTTCATCGGCATCCTTGGTTATATAATAAAAATAATTACCTATCTTTATCAATGACCAACGATTTAATACCGAACCCCATCTAACAGAAGAATTGGTATAGGTATTTAAGACTTCACCAGTGGATAAATCAATTTTCCCTACGGAAATATACATTCCACCAGAACTGGCTATGTAATTATCTCCTATATATATATCTTGGCTGTTTGATAAAGCAAACCAAGCACCGGCATCAAATCTAAACCCATTTGTCCATGTGGAGTTTTCCCCATATCTTATACCATAAATAGCCTGTGAGGATGAAAATTCAGTTACTTCAGTACCTTCTGTCGAGGTTAAGTCCCAAATCCATCTATAACCAAGGGCTCTTGTGCCTGTATGATCTATCGCAAAACCATTTTGGTTTATAGCGGCACTACTCGTTAAATTAACTGTATAACTTGTACCGGCTGTTTGTCCGCCATCATTTAACCAAACCTTATCACCTGATGTGATCGCCGAACCTGTTTTGTTAACAGCGGTTACGGTGGCACCCCCGCCGCCCGAGTCGCCGGAACTTACAGTCGCATTCGTTTTTCCTAACATTTTCTTCTCCTTAAAAAAATTAAGACCGGTTTTAGTTTATGCTGAAACCGGCCGTTTGTCTTGTATCATGATGTACTTTTTTGCCCTAAGTCGTTCAATTTGTATCAAAATGTATCGCTTTGTAACATTTAAACATCTTTCCTCCATCGTATTTCTTCCCCGTCACGCCCTGAAGGAGCGTTAGCACTCAAGGTTAGGCGTCTGTTGCACATCACTTCCCCGTCACGCCACCGCCGCGCGATAGTGCGGCGGTTAAGGCGTCTGTTGCACGCATGGGAAGAGATGCCTTATCCTCGGTGTTTTCAACACCTCGGAGGCATGACAGTAAATAATAAGTAGTAAGTTATCCCCACCAGACTCTTTAAAATTGCAAAAAAAAAAAACGGTTTAGAATACCGCGTAAATACATTTATTTTGCAATTTTAGGAGTTTTTTATGAATTTGTTCAATTTTTTTAACTTTTTCTCTCATGCACACCATAAAAGAAAGCAAGCAAATGCGCCGTTATACGCAATTTCCTTCTTATTTTCATTCTTGCGCAGAGGGCTGCAGATACGCCGTAACTTTTCGACGACGTGTACAACATTAGGTACACGAGGAGAAAAGTTGCAAGTAGATGCGGCTCTATGCGGAAGAATTGCGAAAAATGGTGCAGATGCGCAGCCTTGTTTGAGCGACGTGTACAAAAACGGTACACGAGCGAAAAGAAGGCAAGCAGATGTGCCGTTATACGCGATTTCTTCCGGTCGTTCTATGGTGGAAATGTTGGGCGTGCTGGCGATAATCGGGGTTTTATCGGTTGGGGCAATTGCCGGTTACTCCAAGGCGATGATGAAATATAAACTCAACAAACAAGCCGAACAGTTAGATTGGTTATTTAATATCATCTATCAATATAAAGATCAGTTTGTTTTTAACAGTTCAACTTCTATGATACCCTTATTTACCAAATTAGGCTTAATTGATGAAGGTATGATCAAACCTGAATATCCTGAAAAAATTTTTGATTCATTTAATAACGAAATCTTCATCAGTAACAACAATAGTCCAACTTATAATGAAATCAGATGTACAATCGACCTACCACAAGCTGATTCAACACGAACCCCTATATGTCAAAATATTTTAAATGTGTTGCAGGCACATAGTCCATATCTTCTTTATATAAATGTCGCCTTCAGACAAGACACAGCTTCACCCAGTTATACAAATCTATATTATGGCGATGCATATTGTTCTTCCAAAACCACCAACTGTATCAGAACAATTTCACTTGATACGATTTACAATTTATGCCAACTTTGTGACGATACAAACACTTGCAGATTTAATGCCATATGGCGCATTTAATTTTATATCATAAACCTGATTAAAGCAACCAAATAGGCATAAACCAAAAACGCCACGGTTTTATAAACCAAAGCCAAAGCTGCCAAACCGCCGCCAACGACAAAAAGCTGCACCAAAACCGCCGTTAAAACCGCGCAACCAAGCATAATAAGCCAATAATATTTTTGCTTGTTTAACAATAGTGCCAGAACAACCGCTGCACCGGCAATATACGGGCTGCGCATGGCAGAAAACACCTGTTCAACCTGCGCCGTCACCGCCCCAATCCGGAGGATATAAGCTGCCATAATAACAATAACGCTCACAACAAAAATCATAAAACAAGTTTTTTTAGACATATCGGCATCCTTTCGATAATTTATTTTTCTTCTTTATTAACTAAAAATACTTAACAAAGCAATAAAATCATCGTTAAGCCTTGTCTTTAATTTTTGTAATCATAAACATCAGATAAGCCACGCAGACACCCATCACCATAACCGCGCCGTCTTGTGTCTTCAGCACATCAGAAGCCGCACCCATCAACACCGGGAAAACCGCACCGCCGCAGATGCCCATAATCATTAAAGCCGAAACCTCGTTTTTCTTATTAGGTTTGGCAAGCATGGTTTGTGAGAAAATAACCGGAAAAATACAAGCATTGCCAAAGCCGATTAACCCCATACAGACATAAAGCATTTTTAAATCGTCAAAAAAGATTAAGCCGCTCAAACCTGCTGCCAAAAACAGCACACTGACAGCAAAAAAACGGCGGTTGGAATATTTGGTTAAAATATAAGCGCCGAATAAGCTGGCAATTGTTCGGAATAAAAAATAAACACTATTGGCAAGCGCCGCAGATTCTAACGTAAGCGGTAGTTTTTCCATCATAATTTTAGGTGCTGTCACGTTAACCCCGACATCAATGCCGACATGGCATAAAATAGCCATAAAAGCCAAAAACACCTGCATATCGCCCAGAAGTTCAATATTTTCTTTAAAATTTGCAGTTTTACTTTCCAATCTTTCTTCAGGAATTTTATCAAGCCATAGACTGATTAAAGCAATCACACCTTCAACCAAAAAAACAGCATAAATCATCCGCCAGTTGTTAAAATGCAACACTGCCCAACCGACAAGAATCGGTGACGTAAAAGCCGCCGCCGCTTTAACGAATTGCCCAAAAGTTACGGCGCCGGAAAGGCTTTTTTTGCTGACGATGTTTGATAATAACGGATTGATTGAGACCTGCATCATGGCGTTACCCAATCCCAAAAGCGAAAAAGATACAATCATCAGCGGCAAGTTATAGCCAACCAAAGGCAACGCAACGGCAAACAAGGTTATGATAAGGCTTAACAACACGGTTTTATGCCGGCCGATTTTGTTCATGAGCATACTTGTTGGTACGGAAACTAAAAAGAACCATAAAAAAACCATGGAGGCAAATAAATTGGCCAATGTATCCGAAAGCCCAAAATCAGCTTTAACATAGTTTGTGGCAATGCCGCTTAAATCAACAAATCCCATGGCAAAAAACGTCAGCATTACCGGAACAAGCTGCCACACAACCATAGAATTCGGGCTTTGTTTGACCATTGTTTTCTCCTTCAATATGGATATTCATTATTTATTATATAAGTGTAATGAAAAATATTTTAAGACTGCTTAACGATTTTTATTTTGTTTAAAAAAATCCCACAGATGTTTTAAATCTGCAGGATTTCCATCATTGGCGTCAGCGGCGGGCTGGAGTAGAAAAACAACCGTTGCTCCGGTTGTTTTTCGCCGACAGGCGCAGATTTGTTAATTTGCAAGGAAAGTGAAACGACCGCGGCAAATGTTACAAATCAAGTGACCGCAGCGAGTTAGCGAAATGTATGCAATACATTGAGCT
>CALXZJ010000034.1 GCA_944393235.1 uncultured Alphaproteobacteria bacterium
CTTTCCGATGACGATATTGAAAATATCGTTGCCAGCCGCATTAAAGAGATTCAAAACAAATTAGACGATTCTTATTTTCAAATTAAAAACAATCAGCTTTCGGTACATGAACTTGATATCACTATGCTCAGCCGCTCGGATTATGAACATTCCGATAGTTATGGTTCTTATGAAGATTTTAAGGATGAGCAAGTTGTCAGCTTCGTAAAGAAATATATCACTTCACTTAAACAAAACAAACGTATTCCCCCTTCGGTATTTGATTTCTTAAAACGTACCGTTAAAAAGAACGCGGTTGAACCTGAGCCCAATCAAAGACCGGAATGGTTAGATAAATTGGAAAATCATTTGGCTCTGGCCGATGATTATGCTCTGAACAGAGCCAACGCCATTCAAACCGACAACCGCAATTTCTACATTCCGGCAGTCATTGAGCGTTGCTTAAGTTATATAGAAGAAGAAAGAACCGCCAATACCGTTCGTTCGCCGCAAATTAAAACACATTGGAAGACTCTGTTTGAAAAATTCAGAGAATATAAGAAAAATGTCAAAGGAACCGGCGATAACACTTTATATCAAGATGAAACCTGTCTGGATGTGGTGTTCAGTTTGGTTAATAAGAAATATGTTGAAAATTTAACCGCTAAAGACTGTGATACGATTTCAACCAAAATCTATTATGTGCCACGCGGTTGGAAGAAGATGAGTGCTTCCAAACACAAAAAGCTAACCGATATGCTTTTGCCCGAGATTGGTGATAAGACCATGTCCACCACCACGGTCAAACGCTATTTACGCGTATTCAAAGAATTTTTAACCTACGCTCAGAGAAAAGGTTATGTCAGTGCGGCCTTAAACGTTCAAATAGAAATTCCGGTCAAAGATAGCCGCCAAAGCTATGACCGCTTTACTAAAGCCGAGTTATTGAAGATATTTAATCCTGAATATTATCCTTATCCGGAAGATGAAAACTTTGCCTATCGCTACTATATTCCGCTAATGGCCTTATACAGCGGTGCTCGTCTGAACGAATTATGCCAACTTTAT
Organism: uncultured Alphaproteobacteria bacterium; assembly: GCA_944393235.1. Lineage (GTDB taxonomy): Bacteria > Pseudomonadota > Alphaproteobacteria > RF32 > CAG-239 > CAAFZY01. The sequence continues at coordinate 1,048 of CALXZJ010000034.1, forward strand.
TGCGATGACATCAAAAAAGAAAACAATATTTATTATATGATTTTTACAGACGAACGTCCCGACCAACATTTGAAAAATAAGGTTTCTAAAAGAATTGTACCGATTCATCCCAAAATTATTGAAATGGGCTTTTTAGATTATTTGCTTTCGGTGAAATCCAAACGCAAACAACGTGTATTTTATCAACTTACTTACGCTCAATATAATCACTATGCCGATAAAATGTCCAAATGGTTTGGTCGGTATTTGGAAAGCATAGGTATCAGCGGCAAGAGAAAAGTCTTTCACAGCTTTCGTCATACGGTAAAACCGGAACTCCGCGATGCCAATGTCGGCAGAGAATATCAAAACGCTATTTGCGGATGGGAAGGTATTGATACCGGTGAAAGAGTATATGGCAGCAATTTCCCGATTGAAATCCTTTATAACGAAATCTGCAAATTGCAATATCCGTATTTGGATGAAAACTTAAAGAAAATCAAAGCCCGCGTCCCCTCTCCCCGCCAAAGATTAAGAATGCGTCTTTATGGAGATAAGGCGTAGATACAAATGGAGAAAAAATAAAATGCAAAGAGGTGAAATTATAAGATATGTTGATATGACTATTGCTGAAGGTATCAATTTACAGCGTGGAATGAATTATAATGTTCCAGGAAAGAACTATCATATTATTTTAATGAGCGTAAGAAAGAATGCTCCCTATGCAGATAAATGGTTACCTGAAGAAAATGCAATCATTTACGAGGGACATGATGTGCAAAAGAATTACAATTTTTCCTCTTTACCTTCAGACAAAATAGATCAACCAATGTTTAATCCTAGTGGTTCTTTAACGGAAAACGGAAAATTTTATCAAGCCGCTATGAGATATAAAGAAACTAACATTTCTCCTGAGATTGTAAAAGTCTATGAAAAAATTAAAGATGGAATATGGGTATATAATGGATATTTCCATTTGATTGATGCTTGGCAAGAAAAACTAGATAGAACCGTCTTTAAGTTTAGATTAGAAATGATTGATTCTGATATCGAAGAAGAAAAACTCCACGATACTACAGAATTAGAACTTGAACATAACCGCTTAATCCCTACGGAAGTAAAAATCAAAGTATGGGCAAGAGATAAAGGAAGATGTGTTAAATGTGGTTCTGATAAAAACTTGCATTATGACCACATTATTCCCTTTTCTAAAGGTGGTTCATCTAAAGATCCAAACAACATCCAACTGTTATGCCAAAAATGCAATTTGAGCAAACATGATAATATTGAATAAGATTCTGATAAAGTGTAAATAATTAAAATATTAGAAGCATCACAAAATTATCATTATTATCAACAGATTTTAACCTTTAACTTATTGAAAAGACTCTCAAATTAAAAATATTTATTATTTTACAGCATATTAGTTGATTTTTAACAAAAAATATGATATTATTACGCTACTTCAGGAGTTAAGTTATGAATAAGTTTTCAATACGAAAAATTTTACAAATTTTATATTATATACAAAATAGTATTTTAGCAATTTCACCTTCGAAAGATGCTATAATGTATTTTTTGAAGATTTTATTTTTTGCAGATCGTTATCATTTAAGGAATTATGGAATTACTCTTTCGGGAGATTTCTATTATGGCATGAAAAATGGGCCTGTAGCTTCATCTACATATGACATATTACACCATAAATTACCAAACACTGTAAATAGTGCAGAAGGTCAATTATTAAATGAAATTGAAACTTCTGGAGAATATACTGTTTATATCAAACCACAAGGCGATGATGAATTATCACAAAGTGTAAAAGAAGCACTTGATTTTTCGTTATCAAATTTTGGTCGTTTTTCTCAATTTGAGTTAAGTGATATCACACATGAATATCCGGAATGGAAAAAGCATAAAGACTGCTTAGTTAATGATGTTAAACGATTTGACATCTCATTTGCAGAAATGTTTGAAAATCCATATAATCCTGAAGAATTAAAAAAATTCCACATATCAAAAGATCCTTTTGAAGAAGATGAAGAATTTTTGAGTATCATGAAAGAAACTTATTGCGATGCAAATGCCATCTAACTTACTACAGATATCTCCATGGCGAGCATACAAAGGACAAGTAGATGACTTTACAGGTGGGCATCGTATAATAATAGTTTGCCCTTATGAAGATAAGCAATATTTTTACCTCACAGTTACATCAAAAGTAGACAAGGCAAAAATAAGATGTAAGAATGATTTATCTTCTTTAATTGAACTTGATGTCACAGAATGGGATGCTTTGACATGTCATTCTTGTGTAGAATGTGGTAAAAGAAATTTAAAAATAGTAAATGAAGCTCAGTTAAAAAGCTTATACGCTGCTGAAAAACTTCAACCACTCTCCATAATTCCTGAAATTGTAAAAACAAAAATAATAGCTGGTATTTGTTCCTCAGTAACTTATACAGACACAGAAAAAGCAATGTATACAAAATATTAGAACAAGAAAAATGTTAAAGAACATACATTCTTTAACATTTTCTTTGAAAAGCTTGGAATTGTTAGGGATTTTATTTGAGGCTCTAGGGTGGCAAGGTAAAAATGTTAAACTTTGTTAGTTTTAATAACTTTTCTTAACATTTTGTTCCTTTGTTTGATTTGGTATCAATTCATTCAAGAAGCTTATTCTTCTCTAACGACCCTAGTTTTAATTTTTGAAATTTTGATTTTTTTTAATTTTCTGTGTTTTCTTGATTTCTAAAATCACTTAATATCATATCGTTATATAACCAATATGCATACCCATTATAATGATTTCCAGAATATCCCATATTTTTCATTAAGATTAAAGTTAAACGACTTAAACTATATTCTTCGTTTTTATATAACACCTTATTATTATCTAAAACCGTACAACGAATAGAATTATCTTTACTGAAAACTAATTCAGCATCTACCGGAATACCATAATCCTTAAATTTGAAATTTTTGGCAATCTGATTTTTTTCTAATTCCTCTGTCGTTTGTTCTATTTGAACTATTTCATCAGGGCTATTATTTATAATAATTCTTTTTCCATTTAATATTTCAGCTAATAAAGATAAAACGTTATCAACATCTTCGGGATTAACCGCAAAAAATTCTTTTTTCTTATGCTTTTTATCAGTATGTCTATCAAAGCTTCTGTAGATAGTATGCAATATTTTTTCTACTTTGGCATAGTGGTCTATTTCGTAGGCAACGTAACATTCAAACGGACATGGAACGCCTGTTTCACGGTCTAACTGACGCATACGAGATTTAACATCATCCTTAGTTATACCGATTTTTAATACATTCTCTTTGAATAATGGATTGGTTAAAATATAGACAATACCTCTATCCCCTTGCATTTTTACCTCTTCTTATAATAGAACTTTTGTATGGAAGTATAGAGTATTGTATTTTGATTTTCAACTTAAAATTAGGCTATCACACTCTTGCATCTTCAACCGCGTTGGCAAGCATATGTTCGTTATAATTAAAATATCTTTGTGTGGTTGAGATATTTTTATGATTAGCCAGCTTTTGCACCAAACAGATATTCACGCCGGAATTTACCAATTTTGATACAAACAAATGTCGGCCGAGGTGACTTGCTCCTTTTATGCTGAATTTGCGATAAACGGAACTAAACAAACGGCTGATACTCACGCGATTGTATGGTTTGTTTTGCTTTTGCGATGTAAATAAATAGCTCTCTTGGTTCAAATTGCTTCGTGTTTGTTGCAGATACTTCAAATATTCGGCAAATTCCTTCTTAATCTGCGAGTTCAAATAGTAGGAACATTTATTTTTGCCTTTGTTCTTGTCATAATCTAGGCAAATGGCGTCTTTGACTTTCAGTGTTTCGGTATAAACATCCTTAACCTGAAGATAACAAAAATTGATAGAACGCATGCCGTTCAGCGAACATAAAAACATCATTCGGATTTGTTCTGCGTGTTTCATTCCGCTGATATAGGTCAAAATATCTTTAATTTTCTTATCATCTACAAAAACGTCATTTACCATTGATTTTACTCTTTTTAACTTATTTATACTCATTTTGAAAGGAGACATAATAATATAGAAAGGAAACCCTAGTTTTTAATGATTGCTTGATAAAACACCTTATAACTCAAACCTTGGGTCAAAATTCCCACACCTCCTTGGCATTGCCAACCGTTTTGAAGAGCCGCATTCACATATTCAATCAGATTATCCAAACTTTCCGAACATAAAATATCATACTGCATCTAAAATACCCTCCTAGTATTCATAAGCATACATCACGGTTAAAACACGGTTCGTCTGACTAGGGTCAGCGGCATTCGGCGAAGCAAATTCAAAATTGCGGTCATAATAATCAATCTTCCAAAAAATCTTTTCACCCTTGAAGCTAAACGCTCCGAAATCCTTTTCGCCATAGGGATTGTTTTCTTCACTGAAATCATCAAAATGGCGAACCTTGTTCAGAATGACTTCAATATCATCGAAACTGTTAGCCCTAATTCCGGGAGTTAAAACAAAAGTCCCCAGAGATGGATTGGCTCTGAAATCATCATTGAGCTTGGCGATTGCGACAATATTATTCATGCTCGCTTTCCTCTAACAATCTGATACAAAGATATTCGGTCAAACCTTCCTGTTCGGCGGCATAATCCCAAACCGAAAGACCGCGATTGTTCTTTATGTCTGCATCAGCTCCGTTATCAATCATAAAATCCAAAATCCGAATTCGCATTAAGGCTTGGGGATGACGAACCACGTATATAAAAGAAGTATTGCCGAACTTATCGCGGGCGTTAATATCTGCTCCGGATTCAAGCAAAACAGCCAGAGTTTGCGGCGAACTGCGTTTAACCGCAGCAATCATAAAAGGTGTTTCACCATTGCGATTGCGAGATTTAACATCCCCGCCGGCCTGAATAAAAGCCTTGATAATATCGGGCTCGTAAAACTCTTTGCACACCCACATAAACGGCGTCCAACCGTGTTTGTTGTAAGGTCTATTAACATCAAAACCTTGCTTTAAGATAGATTTGATACGTTCAAAATCCATATCATAAAGTGCTTTCATCAGTATATTTTCTTCATTAACCATCTGTTTTTCCATGAATTGTTTTAAAAAGATGGTCCCCGGGGTAGCATTCAAAAATGCTAAAGTCAAGCACTTTTTATAACATTTTTCACGTTATCTTATTGATTCTGAATGATTTTATTTTAAATTCAACGGGTTGCAGGGAAAATATTTTTTTGTTGTTAATAGACATCATAATTGAATGACTTTTCATTCATTTTGATTGCTGTTTTTATAATTTCTTTCCATAAAAATTCAAGCATCTCATAGTTATAAAGAGCATTTGGGTCATTTATAGCATTTAAAAACTTGGAGTCATAGGATTTCTTATTACTAGTATCAAAACATCCTTGATAGGCTTTTAGTTTTTCATCATAGGAAATCCAACGAATGCATGCATCTTCTGGCAAATCCAAAAAGCATTCTATTGCGACCCCTTTTCCGTTTATATTTTTTTTGATTTTTTTATTAGAAACACCGATAGTATTAAACTTTGAAAATTTTTTATGTTTAGGTAAAGTGATAGTTTTTATATTATTGTTTATGTTTTTAGGTAGTTCTAATTTAGCTGCATTTCCAGCAGTATCATTATCAAAAATGGCAATAACATTTTCTCTATAATTTATACTATTTAACCCTTTTATGAATTTTACTAAATGTGTTGTTCCTCCAAAAGGACTTTCTTCCATATTAGCAAAACTAAAATAAGAAAAAATATAAGGAAAAATCTTTTTTAATGATAATTTTAATATTTCAGTATCTGTTTTGCCTTCTGTTAATATTAGAAATTTACCTGATGTTTTTGGTAAAAAGTCTTTTGTAATCCATCCACCTTTATATAGGTCCATATAGTCAAGTATAAGATTAGCATCTTTATTATTTGCCACTTCAATTATAATTCTTAACAAAGCTAATGGATCTAGATAGCAAGAATATAGATTATAGTTAGTATCATTAAAAATAAGACTATCAATGTTTTCATACTTTCCATTATTAAAAAAATCTATTTTTGCTAATTTTTCTTCTAATTCTTTATAGGTTATACTACTTTTATCATCTAATAAAGCTCGTCTTAAGATTTTTCTTGAATTTTTCAGAGTATATCCTTCTAATTCTAAGCGTGGCAAAACAGATTTAAGTGGTCTAGCTAATACATATTCTTTATGTAATTTTTTCTTATCTTTATTACAAAATAATTCTCCCCCTATAGCCAAACAATTTTTTTGCCAGTCTACTTCAATGTTTTCAATTGATAACGAGCTGTAACTACCCATTTTATTCCTTCTATTTAACTTATTTTTATTATAAAATTGTGTTCCTAATATGTTTTTATCAAACAGTAAGTAATTTTTCAATAACTTATAAAAACGATTCTTCAACAAATCAAAAGTGAATCTATGCCTTCTTGTCAGATTTGCTTTAATTCTTCAATCAGTTCAAAGATAGTCATATCTGAGGCTTGAAGCTTGGGAACGGAAACCGGAGTTGGTTTATGTTCATCATAAATCGGACTACCTGTTCGGCGAACAAATATTGCCGAACGAAGCTGTTTGCCGAAGGTCGGCGTATATTTGTTGGCTATCCCATGTCCTTTGCTCCAATATCTTGATGTGTTGCTTCCCGAAAGCGGACTTCCGGTGATGCAATAAAAATAAGTATCTTCTTGTTTCCATGGTGTGTGTTGCCACAAAAGCAACAATTCCCCCAAGCACAAAGAGAAAGTAGGAATATATAAGGCAAAAACACCACTACCTTGAATATGAATGTTGTAATATTTGGGATTGGATAAGATTAAATCTTGATGTTGTTGCAACAAGTCTAAGTTATCAAACAAGGATTGCAACACTTCTTTATCAGGCGTGGCCGCCTGAACATAAAATCTGACTGTCATTATATTTCTCCTGTTTAGTCCGTTTGGTTAAAGTGGGACAAGTTGGCATAAATTCACTTTGAAGGGGATTATGTTAAATAATCCCCCGAATGTCAAGTCTTCTCAATTTTTATAAAGCACCGCTCCGTTATCCAGCAATAGGTTAGCAATATCCAGTTCTATTCGCTCTAAGGCCAAGGTTAAGGCTGTTTCACCTTGGATATTGAGCCAATTCACATCAACACCTTTGTTTATCAACATTTGGATAGTTTGTAATTTGGTATCATCTTCCATATTTTCGTTCAAAATAACCGACATAATAGCATTATATCCGAATATATCGGTTCTATTGACCTCGCTTCCTTCGGCAATAAGGAAATCAAGCGGCTCTTTTTCCATACAGAAATAACAAGCCACCAAAAATAAACTAGCTCTGCGGCGATTGATTGAGGCATTTAGGTTAAAATTGTTCTAATAAATTGACCGGTATTTTTAAGAAATTTTAAGGAGAAAACAATGGCTGTTATTGGTTATATTCGGGTGAGCATAGACAGACAAACTTATAAACATCAACGCTTTGAGATTGAAGAATATGCAAAAAATCAGGACCTGAAAATTGATGACTGGATAATAGATATCCCCCGGTTTACCGGGGGATATCTATTCTAACTCCCAAAACGCTTATCGACCGGAATTTCCATGCATCTCCTTTGTGACCTGTGGCTGCGTTTGCTGTTGCAAACCATTCTTGCCAATTTTTAACCCATGTGCTTTAACGGCATCACAATACTGTTTCATAAATTCTTTCTCGACTTTTCCCAGCTTCGCGCCGCCTTGTTCCCGTTTAGACAAATCTTGATAAACAAAAAAATCATACGCTAATTCTTCCCTGGCCTGCTTTTCTGCTCTAATAACTTGTCGTTGCATATGCCTATCAGAGCCGATGGTTCCGCCGCAACGTATCCTTCCGTCTGAAAGTAAAACGACAGAATTATTTCCTAACTTAATTTGGCTAATATCCGGTCTTAATTCAGCTCTGTTATGAATTATTGGTTTTCCCTCATCATTAAAGCTATATAACACTTTCGGTTGCGTATTCGTTTGATCTGAAACATTGTTGCTAATCGTCCCAATATAAAATCTATTTTCATCGCCTTCCCGAACCCCGTCTTCCAAAACTTTCTCATCTGTTGATTTAACGCGTATGCTGAACATTCGTTGTTCTGTTGCCGGCTTTCCGCCGGAATCACCACCGTTAGAAGCCTGTGCCTGCGCACCGGCAACACCACCTGTCACACTCAGCGCTGTCATTGCAACTTTCAACGCGGTTGAATTTATTTTGCGTTTTAATTTTTTAATTAAATCTTTTTTTTCTTCTTGCGACATGGCTGAATCTCCTCCAAATTAATAAACCATATATTATAAAATTACCATATATGTATTTTTTGTCAATATTTTCATATTCGCTATTTTTTGCAGCAACAAAAACTTAAAAATTTTCTTTTATCTTCCCTGCCCTCGACCATATTGAAAATGAGCCGATCTGGAACTTGTTGCTCTGTGTTGCCTAACCATTTCATCAACCATTTTTTCCGGAACCATACGATAATTGCGCCCTTTCTTACCCCCGTCAATAATAATATTAGCTGCAAGCATATTAGCCGCCTTCCGCAACACTTCTTTATCATCCCTATGTTGCTCATCAACATCCTCTCTCCCAAACATCGCCTGCCCTTCTCGGCCGCAAGCGTCAATATCATCTTTAAGCTCGCGCATATTCTCTCCATTTACAACACAGTCTCTGATGATTGATGTCACCGTCGCACAATCATTTCTGCTACGAGAAGTCATCGGATATCGGTTACATTCAACACTCTCAACATCAGAAGCAACACTATTAAGAGCTTCAGCAATTTTCATTTTTGTATCCGCGTAAGCACCACCACCCAACTGATCAAATATCAGTGCCTTAAATTTCCGTCCGTTTCTTTCCAAAACCAAAGCAATATTATGCCCCGCTTTTCCCCTTTCCTGACAGCCGATAGGAATAAAAACTTTATCAAAATTTGTTCTGCATCTTGGCGAACATATGGCACGCAGCGTGTTTTCCAACACCCGGTCATGTGCCGGTGAAGGAGCCGAAGTTCCGTCTGCATAAACATTAATCGGCGAAACCAGCAAACAAGAGGCATTCTGCCCTGCCAGCGACAACTGGGCATTTAATTCGTTAACTTTACCGTTAACCAGATATGCATCAAAAAAAGAACAACCTTTCTCAATAGCACACTGCCTGGTTAAATAAGAAATAGCCAAAATATCCATACCGTCGCCGTAATGACTGTCGTCATGCGATAAGGCTTCTGCCAAAACTTCCAAATCGCCTTCCAATTTTAAATTATACGAACCTATCTCTGGTGGCAGCATATTGTTCTCCTTTTCAGTAATCCTACTTTAAATGTACTATGAATCTGAACACCTGTCAACCATCATCGCCAAATTGGCGTGCTACAAATTTTTGATTGCCAAAACTTCCAGTTCTTTGAGCTTGTCTCGGTAAACGGCGGCTTGTTCAAATTCCAAATTAAGCGCGGCTTCTTTCATCAATTTGGTATATTCTTTGATTTTCTTTTCCACGTTTTTGATTTCTTCCACACTTGCCGCATCGTCTTTGACAAAGTCGGTTTCAGTCATCTCTTTTAAGGTGGAAGAAATGCTTTTCTTGATGGTTTGCGGGGTAATGCCATGCTCAATATTGTATTTGATTTGTTTTTCGCGGCGGCGATTGGTCTCGTCCAAAGCCTCACGGATGGAGCCGGTTATCTTATCGGCATACAAAATTACCCGCCCTTCGGCGTTGCGCGCGGCACGGCCGATGGTTTGTATCAGCGAACGGGTAGAACGCAAAAAACCTTCCTTATCGGCATCCAAAATTGCCACCAGCGAACATTCCGGAATATCCAGACCTTCGCGCAACAGGTTGATGCCGACCAACACATCAAACGTGCCTAAACGCAAATCACGGATGATTTCAATGCGTTCCAACGTATCAATGTCGGAGTGCATATAGCGCACTTTGATACCGTTGTCTTTTAAGTATTCGGTCAAATCTTCCGCCATTTTTTTGGTTAAAGTCGTAACCAACACGCGCTCGCCTTTGGCAGCGGTTTTTCTGCATTCGTTCATCAAATCGTCAATCTGGTTTTCCACCGGACGCACAATGCAAAGCGGGTCGGTCAAACCGGTCGGACGAATAACCTGCTCGGCAAAAGTTCCGTGGCTTTGCTGCAGTTCCCAATCCCCGGGTGTGGCGGAAACAAAAATCGTCTGCGGCCGCATGGCGTCCCATTCTTCAAACTTTAACGGGCGATTGTCCACGCATGACGGCAACCGGAAGCCATAGTCGGAAAGCGTGCTTTTACGGTTGAAGTCGCCACGGAACATACCGCCGATTTGCGGCACGGAAATATGGCTTTCGTCAACAAACAGAAGCGCGTTTTTGGGAAAATATTCAAACAAAGTCGGCGGCGGTTCGCCGGGTTTACGTCCTGTCAAGTAACGTGAATAATTCTCAATTCCCTTGCAATGTCCGGTCGTTTCCAGCATTTCCAAATCAAAACGGGTGCGCTGCTCCAAACGTTGCGCCTCCAAAAGTTTGTTTTGACTTTTAAGTTCCTGCAGACGGATTTCCAAATCTTCTTTAATGTGGGTAATTGCCTGTGACAGCGCCGGCCGCGGCGTAACATAATGGTTGGCCGGATAAACCGTGATTTCGGTTAAATCGGCGGTTTTTTTGCCGGTCAGAGAATCAATTTCGGCAATGCTTTCAATTTCATCACCAAAAAAAGAAATCCGCCAAGCGCGGTCTTCATAGTGCGCCGGAAAAATATCCAACGTGTCGCCGTTGACACGGAAAGTGCTGCGCACAAAATTTATCTGGTTGCGCTCATATTGCAATTCGGCCAAATTGCGGTAAATATCGGCGGGGTCTATCACATCGCCGACTTTAAGCCCAAACGCCATGGAAGAATACGATTCCATGCTGCCCAAACCGTAAATGCAGGAAACCGAGGCCACGATAATAACGTCGTTTTCTTCCAAAACATTGCGGGTGGCACCATGACGCATTCGGTCAATTTGTTCGTTGATGGCCGAATCTTTTTCAATATAAGTATCGGTTTTGGGAATATAGGCTTCCGGCTGATAATAATCATAGTACGAAACAAAATATTCCACCCGATTGTGCGGAAAAAACTCCTTCATTTCCGCATAAAGCTGCGCTGCCAAAATTTTGTTCGGTGCCATAATCAGCGCCGGCCGTTTGGCTTGTTCAATAATTTTAGCCATGGTAAAAGTTTTGCCCGAACCGGTCACGCCCAAAAGCACCTGGCTGCGTTCACCGCGCGCCAAACCATCACACAGCTCTTTAATCGCCTGCGGTTGATCGCCGGATGGCTCAAACGGGCTTTCAATTTTAAATTCTTTTTCAATCATAAACTTTTCACCTTAAAAAGCACTATATACTTTTTAATGCAAAAGAAAACAGAAAAATATGCTGCCATAAACTTTTATTCCATCACTCGAGTAAGAACTTGGCTCAAAGATGCATTCTCTGATTGTAACTTACGACGCTCTTCTATCATATATTTTGATTCCGGGAAACGCATAACTATGGCAACATCTTGTATTGCACTGTTTGTTTTCAGATTGTCCTCAAATGCGCCCCATAGATATTTAGGCAATTTATCTTGAAGAGCGCCCAGAAGTCTCCAATCAACCCGACCGGCAAAAATCGTCCCTTCTTGATTTTGTTTAACATCATAAGCACCTTTAGCTTCCATACTTTGATGCTTGTCTTTACCAACCACCACACAATTATTGCCGACAACATTAACCAATTCACAAGCTTTTACAAACTTTTTTTCATCATCCATGTATCCGAAGAAACGTGTTACAACATCATCAGCCGCCCCTAAAGGCAAATGGTGGTGAACCGAAACAACCTGATTTTCAGCCGTATCATCCATAATTTGTTTGCGAATTCGCCGTTCTTCACTGGCGTTTGCGGATGTTGCCGTATAGCCGGCATCAGTCATTCCCAAAGCGCCGATATTATTCTGCCCGCTGCAAAGAGCACGAATATACTTATGCTCCAATGTTTCTACATACATGGCATAATCTATCCCCGGATTAACGTTTTCAATATCATATTTACGTTTTTCGGATAAAAGCGATGCCATAAGCTGGCAATACAGCAGCCGGCTTTTATCATCATAAGTCTGTCGGCGTTCTTGTTTTAATGTTTCCTCATCTTTTCCGCCACGCTGAATGTTAAGAGCCGTATCAACAATTTGCAAATAATTATCCTGACCGTAATGTTTTTTAATCAGAGCTTCAAAATCATCATAATTAGAAACCGTCGACCCGTTTTTGATAAAATTTTTACCATTTTCGGCCATCAATCCGTTAATTTGCAAAATGGTTCTTCTGGAACCACCGTCTCGTGCAAAATCTTTGCGTAGACGTTCTCTGAAATATTTAGTTTCTTTCGGCGTACTATAGTATAAAACAACTTTTAAACCGTATAAATTTGCTTTAATATTGGGCAGCATAGCATCAATAACAGGATTTGGCGCCCGCATATCCTGATAAGTTTGCAAATCAAGAGAAAGTTTTTCCTTCAAAGTTTTTTGTTTATCATAAATACTTTGTGCCAACAAATCAGCCCAGCGAACCTGCTCTTTTGCATCTGTCGTTTTTTTCCGTTTTGTATTTTTACTGACCGAACGATTAAAATTATCCAGTTCATCAGATGAAAGCTCATCTTTTAATTTGCGTTCACAAATGCTTTGCGCCAATTTCTTAGCCACATTTTCCCGCACGCCGATATTCTTCAACACGGCACTAATATCTTCACCAAAACGGCTAATATCTGTTTTATCATCGGCTGTATAATAATCAAAAATTTTTTCAGCCAGCTGCCCGCGCATATTTTCTATGCGTTTTTTCAAATCTTCACGGGAAGTAATGGTATCTAAGTTATACTTATCAACGATTTCAAAACTTTTTTCATCATTAAAACAATCTTCATTGAGTTTTTCAATTTTTTGATAAAGTTCATCGATATCTGCATCAGAAACGTGCAAGAAACGCCCATAATCCATCAAAGCTGATTCAATTAACAGCCTTTTGGAAATATCCCTAACCATTGTTGCCATTCTTTCCTCCGTTTTTTAAAAGAATATGCCCTTCTACAATATTTGTCAACTTTTTTTGTACAAACAACTTGACTTTTAAATTTAAAAGTGACATATTACTTTTTAATTAAAATTATTAAGAAATTAAATTTTAAGAATATGAAAAAAAAGGAAAACAAAGAAACTCTAAAGTTTTTACGGGAATATTTTAAGATTCCTGCAAACAAAAAAATTGGCTGGGCCATAATCAAAGAAGTTGCAGATTATCCCTGCTGTAAACCCGGAGTGTATATTGAAGGTTCAGACTTGTTCCTGGATATTGCGGAAAAACGTTTTTATACCAATTACAGCAGTCCGCTTATTTTCCGTCGTGCCTATCCTGCAACGAGAACTGCTCAAAAACACACTTACCGTTACACGGCAAAAGATAATCCTCAATTGTCTATTACCCGTGCAAAAACATATATTACCGATATTTATTATCCGGCAATATATTCCAAAGAACTGGAAAAAGACAAACTTCTGTAACGGAGTTTTCTTTTTCCAATATTGTATTATAATTATATAGATATGGATGAACAAATACAAGAACTCTTTGATAACGCCGAAGATGATTTGCAAACAGCTGTCAAGCTTGCTGCTGCCATCATTTACGGTCACATAGAAGTCGAACTGGTAGATTTGCTAGAGATGTACTATCTTCTAAAAAAATGGCAAATAACGGCAGAGGGCAAGAATAATGATGATTTGGCGACACTAGCTGAAACATATGAAACCGCCTTAAAAAATATTAATGCCGAATTGCTTGACGATTATATGTATTCTCGAAAAAATCTGGATATTTATAATACCGTCATCGAAACTGTCGAGCAATATAATCTACCAAAAATATGCATTATTGATTTGGAAAATATACCGCAAGCATGAAATGAAAGGGCGCTTTTTTTAAGAAGCGCCCTTTTTGTTGGAAAGAGCAAAATTATATCTTGACTATCAAAACAGTTTCCTTTATGTATTGTTTCCAGGTACAGCATAACAACTGCATTACCGGTATATTATTAAGGGCGCTTAGCTCAGTTGGTTAGAGCCGGCCGCTCATAACGGTCTGGTCGTTGGTTCGAGTCCATCAGCGCCCACCATAAAAAAAATCTCCCTTGTGGAGATTTTTTTTATGGTAAGTTTATAAACCGCTCGAACCAACGACATGTTGGTTTGACTACCAGGGCTAGGCGAGACGCGGGTATCGCCGGTTTGCCCGCAAGGGCAAAAGCCCGCCTGTGCAACTCAAGCCTTTTATAAAAGGCGCAGA
>CALXZJ010000035.1 GCA_944393235.1 uncultured Alphaproteobacteria bacterium
GGAAGTGAAACGACCGCGGCAAATGTTACAAATCAAGTGACCGCAGCGAGTTAGCGAAATGTATGCAATACATTGAGTTTACGAGCCAGAACGAACCTTGGTTCGAATCTCGCAAGATACTAAAATGTTATTTAATGTACAAAAAAGCCCTCTCAAAAGAAAGGGCTTAGAAAATGGCGCGCCCGGCGGGATTCGAACTCACAACCTTCTGATCCGTAGTCAGATGCTCTATCCAATTGAGCTACGGGCGCATCAGATGTAAGTGTTAATAATGCAATTTATTTTTATTTGCAAGCATTATTTTAAAATTTAGGCAAAAAAGTTGCAACAGCCGCCGTAAACTTAATTTGCTTGACATGATATGCCGCATGACATATCATAAAGCATAAAATTTTATGATTATGGAAACAATTATTGCATCAATGTTTATTTTGGTCGGCGTCATATCCGGCTATTATGCTTTAGAGCAGAAAAAAGATTTGGCACTTGGCGTTTTTATCACCTGCCATTTTTTCTTTTTGTTTGTGCAGCTTAATCTTTTTCCGCCTGCAGTGGCAACTTTGCAGGTTGGTAACACGGTTTATGATTTAGGAGGCTTGATATCAAGCTTTTTGAATTTTGGTTTCTCAATCATATTGATGTGGGTGGTGACAGGGTTGCTTATATGGCTGCTTAAAGTTACAAAAAAACAGGTTTGGGCGTAAAGCCTAAACCTGTTTTTTCATTTGCGGCACAATCAGTCAACCGGTTTAATGTGCCAAATCTCATCGGCGTATTCCATCACCGCTCGGTCACTGGAAAAGTATCCGATTCTGGCAACATTCAAGATAGCTTTTTTGTTCCACTTTTTCGTGTCCAAATAATCATGTTCGGCATCATGCAGCGTGTTATTAAAGTCTTCCAAATCAGCCAAAACAAAATAATAATCATTGGTAAGCAGTGCTTCAAAAATCGGCTTAAACAACAAGACATGATCTTTTTCGCAAAACATATTGGAATTAAGCGAATTTAAAATACGTTTGAGATAATCTGATTTTTCGTACAATTCACGTGGTTTATAAGAAGAGCGTTTAGCTTTTATTTGTTCATCTTTTAAGCCGAACAAATAAAAATTATCCTCGCCCACAGCCTCTCTGATTTCAATATTGGCACCGTCATAAGTACCAACGGTCAAAGCGCCGTTTAAGGCAAATTTCATATTGCCTGTTCCCGATGCTTCAAAACCGGCTGTTGAAACCTGCAAACTGATATCTGCCGCCGGAATAAGTCTTTCAGCCAACGACACTTTATAATCCGGAATAAACACGACTTTAATCGCATTGTTCACCCGTGGATCATTGTTGACCACATCGGCGACATTGTTAATCAGTTTAATGATAAGTTTGGCAAAAGTATAAGACGGTGCGGCTTTACCGGCAAAAACATAAGTCTTATTGCAAATCGGACGTGCATTGTCTTTGACAATTGCCAGATAATCGCCGATAACCTGCAAAATAGTCATTAACTGGCGCTTATACTCATGGATGCGCTTGGCATGAACAATATAAACGCTGTCGGCATTGACCATAATGCCGGTGTTTTTGAAAATCTGATAAGCCAATTTTTCTTTATTGGTCTTTTTGTTTTCAGCAAATTTTTTCACAAACTTATCATCATCGACAAACTGTTCCAGTTTTTGCAATTCATCCAAATGTGTAATCCAACCTTTGCCGATTTTATCCGAAATCAAATCAGCCAGCGGTGTATTGGCGTGCAATAACCAGCGGCGCGGTGTGATACCGTTAGTGATGTTGATAAATTTTTCCGGCCAGAGTTCATAAAATTCAGGCACCAGCGAAGATTTAATTAATTCCGAGTGTAGTTTTGCCACGCCGTTAACCGAAAAAGAACCAACGATGGAAAGGTTAGCCATACGGATAATCTGATTTTCTCCTTCGCCGGAAACAATTGAAACTTTGGCAATTTTTGGCGAGTCGGCGCCAAATTTTGATTTGGCGAATTCCACAAAACGGTTGTTGATTTCATAAATAATCTGCAAGTGCCGCGGCAGCATTTTGCCTAAAATTCTTGTCGGCCAGGTTTCCAAAGCTTCCGGCAGTAACGTATGGTTGGTATAAGCAAAAATTTTCGTTGTAACATTCCAAGCCGTATCCCATTCTTGTCCATATTGGTCGATTAACAGCCGCATCATTTCCGGAATAGCCAGCGCCGGGTGTGTATCATTGAGCTGAATACAAACGAATTCCGGCATACGGTGAAAGTCGTTGCATTTTTCCAAGAAGCGACGGATAATATCCTGCATAGCACAGGAAACAAAGAAATACTGCTGCGTTAAGCGCAGTTCTTTTCCCGATTCGACGGCATCGGAGGGGTACAAAACTTTAGAAATTGTTTCAGTCTTAATTTTATCTTTAACCGCTTCCATATAACCGCCTTCATTAAAGACGTTAATGTCCAGCTCTTCGTCAGTTTTGGCTGAAAACAATCTAAGATAGTTAACAGATTTTCCCTCATAGCCGACAATCGGGAAATCATAAGGCACGCCGTAAAGGGTCTGCGTATTGACCCAGGTAAAATACGGCTTGCCGTCGGCGCCCATATAACTTTCCACATTGCCGTAAATCGGGATGGCAACTTTTCTGTCCTGGCGGGCAAATTGCCAGGGCGAATTTTCACCCAGCCAACTGTCGGCTTGTTCAATCTGCCAGCCATCTTGAAATTTTTGTTTAAATAAACCGAATTGATAGTTGATGCCGTAGCCAAACCCGGCAATACCTAAAGAAGCCATTGAATCAAGATAACACGCAGCCAAGCGACCTAAGCCGCCGTTTCCTAATGCCGGATCATATTCCGCATCAAAAATTTCTTGCATGGAAATATTTGGAAAGCCGTCAATATGAATATCTTTGAGCAATTTAAAAAGCTCAAGGTTATGCAAATTATTTTCCAGTGAACGACCAATAAGATATTCAATTGAGAGATAATAAACTCTTTTGCTACCGGCATCATTATAACGGTGTATGGTTTCATACATCCGATCCATGGCAAACTCGCGCACAGCCAAAGCAATAGCTTCAAAAGCTTCCTCCTTGGTTAATTCACAAGTTCTTTTGCCGATGAAATACTTAATATAATGCTCTATAGAAAGTTTAAGTCTGGCTTTATCAATTTCATTAATGGCTTTCGATTCGTCTTTTTTCAAAGCTTTTCCCCTTCATTTAAAATACCCAGTTATCCAAATTATTCATAAAATTGTTTGAAATTTACTTAACGATATAAGATTATTTTAAATAATTTAGAATATAACCGGATTAATAAAGGTTGAAAAATAAATTAAAATATTGAATAATCCGAGCAAACAAACAGAAACGAAACAGGAAAATAAAATGAAAAAGACTTTTTTATTGACTTTGCTGACGGTGACTGCTTTGTCTTCAAATGCAGATGCCGCCACAATTTTTGAGGCTATGGGCAGTGCCTATACCAACAACCCGACTTTGCAGGCGCAGCGGGCATATTTACGTGCCGTGGATGAAAATGTCGCTATTGCCAAGTCTGGTTTTCGTCCGACGTTGGCTCTAGAGGGAAAATATTCCGATTCGCATATACATAACGATGTTTATCCTGTCACAACGGATGGTTATGACGAGTCGGTTTCGGCTGTAGTAAGCCAGCCGATTTTCAACGGTTTTTCGACATGGAATACGGTCAAAGCCGCCGACAATACGGTCAAAGCCGAACAAAGCAATTTATATAATGTTGAGCAGCAAATTTTGTTGGAAGCCTCAACCGCGTATTTAAATGTTGTCCGTGATGAATCAATTGTTGAATTGCAAGTCAATAATGAAAAGCTTTTAAAAAAGCGTATGGAAGAAACTAAGGAACGTTTTAACGTTGGCGAGGTAACCCGTACTGATGTGGCGCAAGCCGAGGCGCGTTATTCTCAGGCGCGTTCCGACCGTATTGCTGCCGAAGGAAATCTGGCGGCTTCCAAAGCCATTTATGTTCAGGTTATCGGTCAAGAACCCGACAAACTTGAAGAACCGGTCGGTATAGCTGAAATGTTCCCTAAATCCATGGAAGAGGCGATTAGTTATGCACGGGAAAACAACTATGGTTTAAAAGCGGCTAAAAGCAACTTGAATGCCAGTATCTATACAGTTTCAGCCAATACCGGTGCCTTGTTGCCGCAGGTAAATTTTGAGGCGGCGGCTGTTCGCGGACAAACGCGCGATTTGGCGGGGCAAGATCCGGAAACCAATAGTTTTACCTGGGGTGTGAATATGACAGTTCCATTATACACTGCCGGTGCTGATCATGCCAAAATCCGCCAAAGCAAATACCAAAAATGGCAAGCGCAAGAAGGTGTTTTGGAAGCCGAGCGCGAAATGATTTCTTCGGTCGCCAGCAACTGGGAATATATGGTATCCAACCAAGCCAAAATCGCCTCGGTTAAAGACCAAATCAGAGCTTATGAAATTGCTCTTGACGGCGTCCAACAGGAGGAAGCTTTGGGCAACCGCACGGTTTTGGATGTTTTGGATGCATATCAATATCTGTTAAACTCCAATGTGGAAGAAGTTGAGGCCCGCCGCGACTATTATGTTTCCGGCATGCAGCTTTTGCTTTCCATGGGCAAGTTGACCGCCAAAGATTTGAAACTTTCGGTCAATTTGTATGATGCCGAACAACATTCCGAAGACACGCGCGGCAGATGGTTGTCATTATCTGTTGATAAATAAAATTTTTCTGCTATGATAAAACAAAATTAACAATAAAGAGCAAATCATGGCTGACGAAGAAGAAATGTCAATGGAAGAGATTCTGGCTTCAATCCGGAATATCTTATGGGAAAAGGAGGTTGCCAAAAGCGCCTCCCGTTCCTGTATCCGCGATTATGCCAAAGAAAAAGCCGGCGATGTTTTTGAGCTGACTAAAGACATGTTGGTCAAAGGTTGGGCGCTGCCGTATGAATATTCTGATTGGAATTTTGATGACGTTTCAACCAAAATTTTACACAAATATTCAGCGTTGTTTGCCAAAGATGAAGCTTTAATGTATGAAGAAGACAACAAAACATCTTCCCGAGTGCGGGTAAAGGAAGGTTCTTAAACTGGGTTTTAAAGTGAACCTTTCTCCGTTTTTCTGCCCTTAAACAATTATGTTGAGGGCTTTTGTTTGAGTTGTCGCAATAATTAAAAAAAATTAGGAATTAAAAATGTTGGAAAAAAATTATAATCCGCAGGATTTTGAAGAAAAAATTTATCAAGACTGGGAACAATCGGGCGATTTTAAGCCGGATATGCGTCAAAGCGGCGAGGCATTTTCCATTGTTATTCCGCCGCCGAATGTGACCGGTATCTTGCATATGGGACATGCTCTGGATGAAACATTGCAGGATATTTTGGTGCGCTACAACCGCATGCAGGGCAAAAAGGTTTTATGGCAGCCCGGCACCGACCATGCCGGTATTGCTACTCAAATGGTGGTTGAACGCAATTTAGCCAAAGAAGGAATTTCCCGCCATGATTTGGGTCGTGAAAAATTTATTGAAACGGTCTGGAAATGGAAAGCCCAATCCGGAGGGACTATTTGCAAACAGTTGCGCCGTTTGGGCGCCTCCTGCGACTGGAGCCGCGAACGTTTTACCATGGACGAAGGTTTGAGCCGTGCGGTGCGCAAAATTTTTGTTTCTTTGTATAAAGACGGGTTGATTTTCAAAGCCAAAAAGCTTGTCAACTGGGATCCTAAATTAGGCACGGCTGTGTCGGATTTGGAAGTCATACAACAAGAAACCGTCGGCAAAATGTATTACTACAAATATCCGATTGAAGGCAAGACGGGCGAATATATCCACATTGCCACCACCCGTCCGGAAACCATGTTCGGCGATACGGCTGTGGCGGTTTCCAAAGAAAATGAAAAATTAAAACATCTGATTGGCAAAAATTGCATTTTACCGATTGTCAACCGGGTTATTCCGATTATCGCCGATGACCATGCCGATCCGGAAAAAGGCACAGGCGCGGTTAAAATCACGCCGGCGCATGATTTTAACGACTTTGAGGTCGGCAAGCGCCATAATCTGCCGATGATAAACATCTTAAACGAAGACGCCACCTTAAACGAGAACACGCCTTTTGCCGGCATGAGCACACAGGAAGCCCGTCAAAAAACAATTGAAAAATTAACCGAGCTTGGTTTGATGGAAAAAATTGAAGACCACCCGATGGTTATTCCGTATGGCGACCGTTCCGGCGTGGTGATTGAGCCGTTAATGACCGACCAATGGTTTGTTGACGCACCTAAATTGGCAGTGGAAGCGATTCGTGTGGTTGAAAACGGTGAAATGCAGTTTGTACCGAAATCGTACGAAAAAACCTATTTTGAATGGATGCGCAACATTCAGCCGTGGTGTATTTCCCGCCAACTGTGGTGGGGTCACCAAATGCCGATTTGGTATGGTTCGGATGGCGAAATCTTTTGCGAGGAAACTGAAGAAGAAGCTTATGCCGCCGCTGAAAAACACTATGGCAAAAAGGTTGAATTAACACGCGAAACCGATGTGTTGGATACATGGTTTTCGTCAGGATTGTGGGCGTTTTCCACTTTGGGCTGGCCGGATGATAATGAATATTTAAAGACATTTTATCCGACTTCCGTGTTGGTCACCGGCTTTGACATCATCTTTTTCTGGGTGGCTCGCATGATGATGATGAGCATGTATGCCATGAAACAAGTGCCGTTTAAGAAATGTTATATTCATGGTTTGGTCAGAGATGAACAAGGCCGCAAAATGAGCAAATCCAAAGGCAACACGGTTGACCCGATGGAAACGATTGAAAAATACGGCGCCGACGCCTTGCGCTTTTTCATGGCGGCGATGGAAACCCAAGGCCGCGACATCAACTTGTCGGAATCCCGTGTCGCCGGTTACCGCAATTTTGCTACCAAACTTTGGAATGCCGCACGTTTTTGCGAGATGAACGGTTGTAAACTGCCTGAAGGTTTTTCCCCTGATTCGGTTAAGCTTGAGGTCAACAAATGGATTGTCGCTAAAGCCGACGCCGCGACTGTGGAAGTTACCAGGCACTTAAACGATTTTCGTTTTTCCGATGCCGCCAACGCGATTTATCAGTTTGTCTGGGGAACATTCTGCGACTGGTACATTGAGTTGACTAAGCCGATTTTCTATGGCGAAAACGCTGAAGATATCGCCGAAACTAAAGCAACGGCAGCTTGGGTTTTAGATAGAATTTTAGTTGTTTTGCATCCGTTTATGCCGTTTATCACCACTGAATTGTGGAACAATTTGGCTGAACGTAAAGTTAAATTGATACATGCACCTTGGCCGCAGGTTAAAGCGATGCGTCCTGCCGCACCGGCGATTGACTGGGCGATTGACTTAATCAGCACAATTCGTTCGCTGCGTTCGGAGATGAATTTGCCGGCATCAGCCAAACTGCATGTGTATCTGAAAAATATGTCATCGGATTCGGCGGCGTATTTACAGGATATGCAAACGCTGGTTTGCTCGTTAGCGCGGTTGGAAAATGTTGAGCTTTTCGCCGATGGTCAGGAAATCACCAAAGATATGGTGCAAAACGTTTTCAAAGAAGGTGTTTTGTTGCTGCCGTTAAAAGGCGTGGTGGATTTTGCCGCCGAGCGCGAACGCTTAAATAAAGAGTTGGAAAACCTAAACCGCAATCTGGAAAATTATGCCCGCAAATTAAGCAATCAAAGCTTTGTGGAACGGGCGCCGGCTAATGTGGTGGCGGAAGAAAAACGCCGTCAGGCCGAGGCTATGGAAAATAAAACCAAAGTTGAAGAAGCTTTGGCGCGGATTGTCGGGCTTTAAGCAAAAGATAAACTCAAAAGCAAACAAAAAAACACCGATGCAAAATCGGTGTTTTTTTGTTGAGCGGTTGTTCAAAACAGTTGCAAGTTTTTACAAAAATGCCATAGTAAAAACAGTTAACTTTTAAGGAGAAAATCTGATGAAAAAAATTTTACTGTCTTTCGTGATGATGAGTTTTTTAGCCGCCTGCGCCACAGACCCGTACACAGGTGAGAGCAAAGTTTCCAAAACCGCGTGGGGAACGGGTATTGGCACGGCGTTAGGTGCCGGTATCGGTGCTTTGGTTGATGGCGAAAAGGGAGCTTTAATCGGTGCCGGTATTGGTGCGGCTACCGGTGCAGCCACCGGCGGCTATATGGATATTCAGGCTTCCAAGTTGCGTCAGGAATTACAAGGTACCGGCGTGCAGGTTGCCCGTGACGGCGATAATATCCGCCTGATTATGCCCAACGCCATAACTTTTAATACCAATGAATCGGTTATCAAAAGCAGTGCTAACAGAGTGTTGGATTCGGTAGCTAAAGTTGCTGATGAATATAATAAAACCACGCTGCAGGTTTTGGGCTATACCGACAGCACCGGTAACGATTCGATTAACATTCCGCTTTCGCAAAAACGCGCGGCGGCGGTGGCGCAATATTTAGAGCTGCGGGGCATTGCCGCAAGCCGTATCAGCGCTGTCGGCATGGGTGCTTCCAACCCAATTGCTTCCAACAGCACGGCAGCGGGCAGGGAACAAAACCGCCGAGTAGAAATTTATTTGATAAACAATGCTGGTTAAGTTCTTCACTACCGAAAAAAGCCGCCTTATAAAGGCGGCTTTTTCATTTCGTATTTCTAAAACAGATCTGGAAAAAAAACTGTCTTTTATCCGTTAAGGTTAGACCTTGTTCACAAATATTGGTTATTTCAGCCAGGCTCATATTGGCAAAATTATATTGAATTAAATTAATAAGATAGCCGCCGCCGGCTTGACCGCGCAGATATATATAGCAAAGTCCTTTGGGATTATCTTTGTAAATCGGCTGCAAGGCGGATAAAACATTGCGACAATAAGAAATCCCGATATCAAGACTTGGAAAAGTGATGGGGAGTTCGTATTTTGGTTGTCCATATATGGCAAGTATAGTTTCTTTATTGTAAGGGGCTCCGTTAACAAAAACATCATTGTAAGAGCCAAAAGAGTCTTTTAAATACGATTCCGTTTTGTTGATCCCTTCAACAACACGCATACCCTCTGGAAGAGCATTGAGCTTTTGATAAAGCGGGATAAGGGAAAATTTCTTTTCCGATTCAAAATGAAATTCATATTGATACATATGCACGGTATTGATAAGTTCCGAAATCTGCGCCGCATGTTTGTTGAGTTTATACTTCATCATCGCTCTGGAATAACCAGAAATCGCCCCGACCGATAAAACACCGATAATTGCGAGTACCCCCAACATCTCCACCATAGACCGCCCATTTTCACGCATAATTTTCTCTCCAAATTGCAAAAAATACCTGTTTACGCGTCATTCTAAACCGTTTTTTTTTTTTGCAATTTTAAAGAGTCTGGTGGGGATAAGTTTCTACTTATTGTTTACTGTCATGCCACGAGCCGACAACCTCAGCCCCAATCCTCGTCACCCCATGAGGATACGTCAGCCTCTAACCCCGTCACCCCACGAGGATACTTTAGTATCCGAGTTTTAGGGGTCTCCCAAAGGACGCCTTAACCGCCGTACTACCGCGCGTCGGTGGCGTGACAGCACAAAACGTTATGCCGCTGCTGAGCGCAGTCCGGCAGTTCAGGCAACCCTTTCCAAGTGTGACAGTCGCTTTTTGTGTTAACAACTTGTTTTTGAGTTGAATGTTTAATAAAAACAAGCAACAATCTTATTGTAAATTAAAACTTTATAGGGAGATTTTTATGGAATTCGCCATTATTTTGATTGTTGTTGTCTTGTTTTTATTGATAACATCAATTGTCATCGTTCGCCAAGGGTATGAATATACGGTTGAAAGTTTCGGGCGTTTTACCCGCACGTTGGAACCGGGGTTTCATTTTGTAATACCGGTCATTGAAAGGATTGGCGCCAAGGTCAACCGCATGGAGCAGGTTTTAGATGTCCCGTCCCAAGATGTTATTACTAAAGATAACGCTATGGTGCGGGTAGATGGTGTCTTGTTCTTCCAAATCCAAAACGCAGTCAATGCCGCTTATCAGGTTAAAAATCTGGATGCTGCAATTTTGAACTTGATTATGACTAACATTCGTACCGTGATGGGCAGCATGGAAATGGATGAGCTGCTTTCCCGCCGCGATACGATCAATCATCAGTTGCTTTCGGTAGTAGATGAAGCCACTGTGCCATGGGGTGTAAAAGTAACGCGTGTAGAAATCAAAGACATTACGCCGCCGGCGGATTTGATTGATGCCATGGCGCGGCAAATGAAAGCCGAACGCGACAAGCGTGCCAGCATTTTAGAGGCGGAAGGTATTCGTCAGTCCGAAATTTTAAAAGCCGAAGGTGAAAAACAAGCTGTGATTTTGGCTGCTGAAGCACAAAAAGAAGCGGCTTTCCGCGAGGCAGAAGCGCGCGAACGTCAGGCACAGGCTGAGGCTGCTGCCACCAAAATGGTTTCAGATGCCATTAAAGCCGGCAATCCGCAAGCGCTAAATTACTTTTTGGGGCAAAAATATATTGATGCACTGCAAGGGATTATCACTTCACCCAACCAAAAACTCTTGATGCTGCCAACCGATACCACCAATGTGGCAGGAGCTTTAGCAGGCATTGCTGAAATTGCCAAAGAAGTTTTGGACGACAAAAAGAAAAAATAAATTTTTTAAGAAAATCCAGCCGCTGTTATTATGACGGCGGCTGGTATTAAGGAGGATGAAATGGGATTTTTGGAATATGTGGAGCAAACAACCTATTTAGGGTGGTTTACCTTTGGTTTGATACTGGTGTTATTAGAACTTTTTATACCGGGGACATATCTTATCTGGTTTGGTCTTGCCGCTTTCGTGACAGGAGTTTTGGTTAGTTGCATAGAATTAAGCGGAATAGAAATTTTGGTTTATTTTGCACTTGCCTCGGCAATGTTTGCCGGCATCGGCTGGTATGTTTACACTAAAATCATCAATAAAAGCAAAGTGCCGGAAAAATATAAATATTTGAATGATATGGCAGGTTCTTATATTGGTAAAGTTTATAATTTGAGTGAAGATGCCGTTGATGGACGAGCTAAAGCCAAAATCGGCGATACATTTTGGTTGGTTGAGGTAGAAGGCAATTTAAAAAAAGGCGATAAAGTTAAAATTACGGGTGTGGAAAACGGTGTTATCTTGAAAGCCGAAAAATATAAGGGGTGATGAAAATTTTATTGACAAAAAAAGAATACCCTTATATATTGAAAACAAAGCAAATTTTTAAAAAATTATGATATGAATGCAAAAAAATTTCGCATGAATGAACTCAGGGAGTTTATTTATGCCGTGCAGACAAGAGATTCCAACCCTGTCTGGGCGAAAAATCTGAAACAGTGGTTTGATGCACGTATTTCCGAGCTGGCTAAAAATACGGTTACAGCAGAAATCGTGGCAAACGACCGTAGTGAAGTTTTATCAGAACATCAGGACTTTGCTGTTACTGTCAGTGTTTATGAAAGCCAAATCAGGAGAGAGATTAATGCTGTTTTGCAGAACATATCTCCTTCTGCCGCCGAACGTTTTTTCTTGGCTTATGATTCTTATCAAGCCAGCATCAAGAAACTCGATCAAATGCGTTCGTGCGGGGTTTTATACTGCATTAAAAAACTGAAAAAGTATTGTAAACTCTTGAATTTAAAGAACAAGCGAATGTCTTTGTATACTTTGGCGGAAGTTGCCTGCTGCCTATATATAGAAAGCGGCTTAGGCGACGAAGTTCAAGCCAGAAAATTTTTTCACTTTTAGTTTTTATATATGTCGTCGGCACTTGCCGGCGGCATATTTTTATGATTGACAAAAAACACAATCCGTGTATAGTTAAATAAAGACAAATTTTTATATATACTATTATGGAAGATAAGAGTTTTAATAGGTATGAACTCAAGGAGTTTATTTCTTTGCTTCAAAGCAGAAACAGCAATCTCAAATGGGCTGAACAGCTTAAAAAATGGTTTGCTGAGCAGATTACTAAAATCGGCAGATCATATGCATTGATGTGTGTGGTTGCACACAACCAAGAGGGTAATGAACTTATTGCCGATTGGATGAATGTAACAGAAACGGGAAATCTTTTTGCAACGCAATTTCGTCAAGAAATACACCGGGTTTTGCTCAAAGAGGGTATCTCGTCGAAAGCCGGAAAAAGGTTTTTTAGCGCTTATGAAGCCGGCTTTTGGGCAGAAAAAAGACTGCGCTATATGCGCCAGCAAAGTTTCATATGCCGCTTTAGAAAACGAAAATGGCGGCGGAAACTTAAAGCTGCCAGGTATCGAAGTTTTTCTTTACAGTCTTTGGCAGAAGTCGCCTGCTGTTATTATGTAGAAAGCGGCTTAGGCGATGAAAAACAGGCAATAAAGTTTTTCTTTTGAATGATTAAAATATGCTGCAGATAATATCTGCGGCATATTTTTTTAAGACTTAGGTTGACAAAAAACATACGAATGATATAGTGAAAGCAAATTTTAAATTATTGAGTTATGGATATTAACAGTTATTGTATCAACGATCTTGGCAAGTTTATCCATGCCATAAAGGGCGACTTTTTATGGGAAAGCACATTGCATTTTTGGTTTAAGAGCAAAATCTCAGACCTTAGCCAAGCAAAAGCAGCCGGCGATGCAATTTCTTCCGGTCCGGATGAAGCCGTGGATATGGATGAGTTTGAGCGAATTGCCGCGTATTACGACACTCGAATCAAGGAGGAACTTAAATCTAAAGTTTCCGAGGTTCGGCCCAAATTAAGAGATGCGTTTTTGCAAGAATGCCAAGCTTATGAAGAAGCTTGTAAACGGCAAAAACGTTTGTCTGCCAAAGGTTTTTGTTTTCGGTGGAAGTTTCATAAACGGTTAGAAGTTTATAAACAGGAATGTCAAAAACTGAACAAACGTTTCAGCTTAGCTGAACTGGCAGAAATTGCCTGCAGCTATTATGTTGAAAAGGGCTTAGGCAATGCCGATGCCGCCCGGGCGTATTTTTTGGGCTAAAAAAGGGGAATTTTCAATTCCCCTTTTTTGCTGATAGATGAGCTATAAATAGCTGGCTTGAGCACATGTGTTGGCACATTTTTCAATATCAGCATCATCATCATAAATAGTTTCACATAACGCGCTACATGCACTATGGAAGCAATTCCCATAGTCACCTTCACAATATCTGTTGCAGATGTTATCATAATGACAGTCATCAGTACAGTTTTGGAAATCGTTATCACATTGTTGCATAGCTGCCGTTTTTTTACGACATCCATTATTAATATCAACATATCCTCTTTCACATGCATAAAGAAAACTTGAGCAACATTCAGTTTGTTTACCATTGGTTAAATAAATAGTGTCAGTGCTTTCGCAAATTACCCCTGCTGTTAATTCAATTTTTCCGGCTGCTTCACAGGAAGCATAAGCTTTGACGCATTCACCGTCTTCATTTTCGACATAACCATTTTGACATTTGGCAATACACTTGCCATCGTCATCTTCAATATAACCATCCATACAGCTGCAAGTTGTGTGGCAGGAGGTTGTCTGACCTGTTGTTAAATAAATTGTAACACGTTCCGGACTGCAATTCATATTAACCAAATCAGCCGGATCTGTACTGTAATATCCGGCGTGTTCGCAGGATTCATAAGCTTTCACGCATTGTCCATTATCATTTTCAGCATACCCGTCATTGCAAGAGCAACTGGTACTATAACAAGTTTTCTTAGTTCCGTTGGTTAAATAGATAGTATGTGCAGAACAATATGCATTAGCTATTTGGGAAGAACTATATCCGGCAGCTTCACAGGAAGCATAAGCCTTGACACATTCGCCGTTTTCATCTTCAACATAACCATCTTGGCAGGTATTCTTGACA
>CALXZJ010000036.1 GCA_944393235.1 uncultured Alphaproteobacteria bacterium
GTGAAAACAGGTATTTTTTGCAATTTTGGAGAGAATATTATGCGTGAATGTGGTAGAAGTATGGTGGAAATGCTCGGCGTGCTGGCCATTATCGGGGTTTTATCGGTTGGCGCGATTGCCGGTTATTCTAAGGCGATGTTTAAGTATAAGCTCAATAAACAAGCTGAGCAACTTACAACACTATTTAACGCCGCAGCGCAATATGCCGGTCAATTTACTTTTAATAACGCTTCGAGCAACAATAACATTACTGACATTTTTATTAAACTCGGGATTGTCCCTGTGGAAATGATTGATGGTGATAATCCTGATTATATTTATGATGTCTTTAACAATCAGGTATCTATTATTAAAAGTGGTACAATCCAACTAGGAAACGGAAATTTGCAACCGGATGTTATGTCAGTTCAGGTTATATATGACAATAAAGAAAATCGACATAATATCGATGTGTGCCGCAACATCCTTATAACCGGCAAAGGAAACGCCGAAATATTACATACTTTGGAAACGTATGATCGGGGCGACGGAACCCCGCAAAAACAGGTTATATACGGTGGCTTAAACTATTGTGATAAATTTCATTGTATCAAAGATTTAACCCTTGCTAAAATTGAAGATATGTGCCGCGGATTTGCAGAACACGGCAATCAAATAGTTGTCAATGTTTCATTTAAATAGAAAATGATGTGCTAAATATACTAAAAAAGGCGCCATTGAGGCGCCTTTTTTGATGGTGTTATTTTTCTTTCTTTTTAGAAGTTTTTTTGCTTTCTTTTTTATCTTCTTCAAAAGAATAAAGCTCTTCAGCCGTCACGGTTTTTTCTTGCAATTTCACTTTGCTTAAAACGTGTTCAACGATTTTTTCTTCAAAAACCGGCGCCTTCAAGGCTTCCACTGCGTTTTTGTTTTTTAAGTAATAATCAAACACGGCTTTTTCCTGCCCCGGATATTTCTGTGCTTCGGCGGCAATTGCCTTGTTGATGTCTTCCGGCAGAATCGTCAACTTGGCATCCATGCCGATTTCCGAGAGCAGCAAACCAAGTTTGACACGGCGCAAAGCAATCTCTTTGTATTCAGCCAACAAATCTTTTTCATCTTTGCTTTTTTCATATTCATCAAGCTGATTGTATTTTTTAGCCTGTTCATATTGTTTGACGATGCCGTCATATTCGGCGTCAATCAATTTGCTCGGAACTTCAAAGTTGTATTCCTTATCCAAAACATCTAATAAAGCGCGTTTTAACTTCATCTTGGAAGCGACTTCATAATCAGCCTTAATGCGCTCCACCACCTTGGCACGCAAAGAATCCAAGTCTTTCTCGCCTAAAGATTTTGCAAACTCATCATCAATCACCACTTCTTTAGGTTCGCGGATTTCTTTAATTTCTACTGCAAAAACAGCTTCTTTGCCGGCTAAATCTTTGGCATGGTAGTTTTCAGGGAAAGTGACTTTAACATCAACTTTGTCACCGGCTTTTTTGCCGATGAGCTGATCTTCAAAGCCCGGGATGAAAGAACCGGAACCGAGTTCCAGCGGATAGTTGCTGCCTTTGCCGCCTTTAAATTCTTCCCCATTAATTGAACCAACAAAATCTATCACGGCGACGTCGCCTTTTTTGGTCGGGCGGTCTTCTTCAACCTTAACGGTTTCTTTGCGGCTTTCAGCCACATAGCGAATGGCTTTTTCCACTTCTTCAGCCGGAACTTCAGCCATCAGTTTTTCCAACGTGATTTTGGAAAAATCGCCAAGTTTGATTTCAGGTAAAACTTCAACCACCACATCAAATTCAACATCTTTGCCATCGCCGAAAACGGTTAAGTTGATTTCCGGCATCACAGCCGGGCGCAGTTTATTTTCTTTGATGATTTCATCAGCGGAATTTTTGAGCATTTCATCCAAAACTTCGCCCAAAACCGATGCACGGTATTTTTGTTTGAGCATGGCTTTTGGCGCTTTACCGGGACGGAAACCCGGAATTTTGGTCGTCTTGGCGATGCGCTCGATTTTGGCATCAACTTCTTTTTCAAAATCAGCTGCCGGAATTACGGCTTTGTATTCTTTGTTTAAACCTTTAGATTTTGTTTCAGTAACTTTCATTTATCTTTTCTCTTCTAAAAAAATAAAACCATTGAAAACAATGGTGCGGACGAAGGGACTTGAACCCACACATCTTGCGATACCAGATCCTAAGTCTGGCGCGTCTACCAATTCCGCCACGTCCGCGGTGTTAATCCTATTTTGGCTGATGAAATACTAGCCAAAAAAATATTTAAATCAAGAAAAATCATAAAAGTATTGTATTGTTAAATAAATTTTTATAAGATACGCCGCAATTAGAAAAGATAATTAAAAAAACACAGGTTGTAAAATGCCAGAAAACAAAACAAACAAGCGTAAAACTTTTGCCATTATTTCACACCCGGATGCCGGTAAGACAACGTTAACCGAAAAACTTTTATTGTTTGGCGGTGCCATTCAGCAAGCCGGCGCGGTTAAAGCCAGAGGCGAAAACCGTCGTGCGCATTCGGACTGGATGAAGGTTGAGCAGGAACGCGGCATTTCGGTCGCCTCATCGGTGATGACGTTTGAATATCAAGATGTGACATTTAACCTTTTGGATACTCCGGGGCATGAAGATTTTTCCGAAGACACCTATCGGGTTTTGACCGCCGTTGATTCCGCGGTGATGGTTTTGGATTCCGCCAAAGGTATTGAAAGCCAAACCAAAAAGCTTTTTGAAGTATGCCGCTTGCGCAATATCCCGATTTTGACTTTTATCAACAAACTCGACCGCGAAGGGTTGGATCCGTTTGTGTTGTTGGACGATATTGAAAAGACTCTGGCGCTTGACGTGACGCCCGCAAGCTGGCCAATCGGCTCCGGCAAAGATTTTTTGGGTTGTTATGACATCATCAATGACCAGCTGATTTTATTAAACAAAAGCGGAGACAAATCGCAAATCAACACCGTAATTGAAACCTGCCAAGGGCTTGATGACCCAAAACTTGACGAGCTTTTGCCGGTACACGCAGTTGCCAAATTGCGCGAAGACGTTGAAATGGTTAGAGAACTTTGCCCGAAGTTTGATTTGGATTTATATCTTGCCGGCGCGCTGACGCCCGTGTTTTTCGGCAGTGCCATCAATAATTTCGGCGTACAGGAAGTTTTGGAAGGTCTGCATCGTTTTGCCCCGGCTCCGCAGCCGCATCCGACCGCGGAACGCACCGTTAATGCCGATGAGAGCAAAGTCAGTGGTTTTATTTTTAAGATTCAGGCCAATATGGACCCCAAGCACCGCGACCGCATCGCTTTTATGCGGATTTGTTCCGGACATTTCAAGCGCGGTATGAGCTTGTATCAGGTGCGCACCGGCAAAAGTCTTAAAGTGCCGACACCGGTCATGTTTTTAGCTCAGGAAAGAGAACTCGCCGAAGATGCTTACGCCGGTGATATTATCGGCATTCCCAACCACGGACAGTTGCGCATCGGCGATACTTTAACCGAAGGCGAAAAGCTGCATTTTATCGGAATTCCAAGTTTTGCACCGGAGTTGCTCAAATCGGTGCGGGCGGTTGATCCGTTAAAATCAAAACACTTGGGCGCAGCATTACAGCAAATTGCTGAAGAAGGCGGCGCCAGTGTGTTTAAGCCGATTATCGGCTCGGAATGGGTGGTCGGCGCCGTAGGTGCGTTGCAATTTGAGGTTATGGCCGACCGAATCCGTACTGAATTTAATATTCCGGTTATTTTTGAACCAACGCAATATTACACAGCCCGTTGGCTTGAATGCGACGATAAAAACATTTTACAAAAATTTATGGACTCTAACCAAATGAATATTGCCCAAGACCACGATGGCGCAACGGTTTTTCTGGCACGCAATGCATGGCACTTGAACAAAGCCGCGGAAGATTTTCCGAAAATTAAATTCTGCAAAACCAGAGAGCAAATTGTCGCATAAGACAAATTTATTTTTTGAGGCCTCCTAATCCTCAACAGCTACGCTGTTTTGAAGGAGTGGTGTCTATGTATGCATTTTGCCAGCCGGTTGTAAGTTATCCCCACCAGACTCTTTAAAATTGCAAAAAAAAAAAACGGTTTAGAATACCGCGTAAATAGGTATTTTTTGCTTTTTTAGGAGAAAATTATGCGTGAAAAAGATAGAAACGAACGACCGAAGAAGGGTGCAGATGTGCAGCCTTGTTTGAGCGACGTGTACAAAAACGGTACACGAGCGAAAAGAAGGCAAGCAGATGTGCCGTTATGCGGTCGTTCTATGGTCGAAATGCTCGGAGTACTTGCAATTATTGGTGTCTTATCGGTCGGGGCAATTGCCGGTTATTCCAAGGCGATGTTTAAGTATAAACTCAACAAACAAGTAGAATCTTTTAATATGCTGTTAAACAATGCTATACAGCTTAAACCTGAACTCAATCGTGCTTTTAATGGAACAGATTCTTTTAAAGCAGATTTGTTTGATAAGCTCAACCTCATTCCTGACGGTATGACATATGAAAACAATTATATTTATGACGTGTTTCATAATCAAATCACGTTGTCGTATTATAACGCGCAAAATGGTAATATTGATTATGCTATGGGTATCAATATGAATCGCGCTAATAATAAAATCTCTCAAGATTCTGCTGAAATTTGCCGCAGTATTATTACGATTGCCAAAGAAAACGCAGCTAACCTTCATTCTGTCCGCATGCGTTCGGGTGAAAACGATGATACTTATTCTGAAAATATATTGTTTGGAAATGAATATTGCCGAAATAATGCAAGTTGTCTATATAATGCCTCATTACAGCAAATAGACGATGTTTGTGCTTCTTGTGAATCGGAAACATATTGCCGCATTATCATTTATTTAATGATACGCCAAGTCCAGCCATAAAATTTGGATTTGTCTTTTAAGCCGTGATAAGTTTTTTACTGCCGATTGAGCGGTATGGATTGCCACATTTTTTCGATATTGTAAAAATCACGGACTTCGGGTTTGAAAATATGCACAATCACGTCAAAAGCATCTATCAGCACCCAATCGGCTTTTTCTTCGCCTTCCATGGAAGACCGAAAACCCGCTTTTTTCAAATCTTCAAAAACTTTTTCTGCCAATGAAGCAACATGGCGTTGCGAAGTACCGCTTGCCACCACCATATAATCACTGATTGATGTTTTTCCTTTTAGATTAATAATAACAACATTTTCGGCTTTGTTGTTTTCTAATGAATTTTTTATAATTTCTAAAATTTTATCTGCGGTATTTTCCACAACCATTTGCTCCTCTAATCTAACGGCGACCAGCTTTGTTTAGCCGGTTCTTCCGAAATTTTTATATTTGTTGTATTCTCTTCTTTTATACGGATAACATATTTTGCCACTTCGCTTAAAGTTTCCGTCAAACCGGATTTTGCCACTGCTGAAATCGCAAAAACTTTTTTAACACCGTCTTTTTGCAACGCTTTTATTTTGGTGGCAATATCATCTTCTGACAAGCTGTCACATTTGTTGAGTGCCACAACTTCCGGTTTTTTTAGCAAATCGGCTTTATAAAGCTCCAACTCTTTACGGATGGTCTGATACGACAGCACCACATCGTCAGCCGTTGCATCAATCAGATGCAAAAAAGCTGAACAACGTTCCACATGTTTTAAGAATCTATCGCCCAAGCCAACGCCTTCGTGTGCTCCTTCTATCAACCCCGGAATGTCCGCCAACACAATTTCGCGACTGTCTACCCAGGCAACACCTAAATTTGGGTAAATCGTGGTAAACGGATAATCGGCAATCTTGGGTCTGGCGCGGGTCACCGCTGCCAAAAGCGTTGATTTTCCAGCATTTGGGAGCCCGATTAAACCAACATCGGCAATGATTTTAAGTTTGAGCCATACCCATTTTTCTTCGCCCGGCCAACCAGGTTCGGCATAACGCGGCGCCTGATTGGTCGAACTTTTGAAATGGATATTGCCGCGGCCGCCATCACCGCCTTTAGCAATCAAAAAACGCTGTCCGGGTTTAACCATATCGGCTAAAACCGTCTCGCCGTCTTCGGCAACAATCTCAGTACCGACCGGAACTTTTATAATCAAATCCTCACCTTTGGCACCACACATTTCCGAGCCCATGCCATGTTGACCGCGTGGTGCCTTAAAATGCTGCCGATAGCGAAAATCTATCAGCGTATTTAAGTTCTCAACCGCTTCAAAAATAACACTGCCGCCCTTGCCGCCATCGCCGCCATTAGGACCGCCGAACTCAATATATTTTTCACGCCGAAATGATACGCAGCCTTTGCCGCCGTCGCCTGATTTTACGAAAATTTTTGCCTGATCCAGAAACTTCATCTTTTTTACCGATTATTGCTTTTTCCGACGTAATACTTAACCTTTGAAAAATAAAGGGGGTGAATGCTCACCCCCTCCGCCATTAAATTCAAAAATTATTCGGTTACGACGGAAACAAAGACTTTGTCGTCTTTTTTCTTGAATTCGACTTTGCCTTCAGCAACCGCAAAAATCGTGTGATCTTTGCCCATATCAACATTGGCACCCGGGTGATATTTGGTACCGCGTTGACGAATGATGATGTTGCCGGGGATAACAGCTTCACCGCCGAATTTTTTAACACCCAAACGACGCCCGATAGAATCGCGCCCGTTGGACGAACTTCCGCCTGATTTCTTATGTGCCATTTCTTATCTCCTTAAACCTTGCTTATTTTCCACAAACATCAGTGATTTTAACCAACGTAATTTGCTGTCTGTGGCCGTTTTTACGACGGTAATTCTGTCTTCTCTTTTTCTTAAAGATAATAACTTTAGCATCTTTGGCCTGTTTTAAAACCGTCGCTTTAACGCTGGCGCCGGAAACAAACGGCGTGCCGATGGTATCATCCAAAGCCAAAACCTCGTTAAAAATTACTTCTTTACCTTCTTCACCGGCGATTTTTTCAATTTTGACAACGTCACCTGTCGTGACCTTGTATTGTTTTCCGCCTGTTTTAAATACTGCGTACATTTTTATCCACCTAAACTTTTTGATTTAAACATAAAACGTTGACTTGCAATATACATAACTTTTTAAAGCTGTCAACAAGAATTTCGGTTATTTTTAAATAAAAATTTACATTTTGCTACATTTTGCCGTATCTTTTTAAAACCCGATATATTTCCGGATGCATAAAACGCCCTTGCCAAATGCCCCGTTTGGTCTTTTTTGCTTCTTTTTCTTCAGCCTGAAACATATCATGGCGATAAATCGTTGCCCAGCCAGCGCGAACCATTTCTTTATTAAGATTAAGCTTTCCGGCATAGCAAGTGCTTAAATCACGTTTGTATCGATCAACGCTTTCTTTATGGCATTTGATTTTATCGCCGCGTTTAACGGCATTATCAACCAGTTTTTGCAAATACTGCAAAGATTTTTGCCCGCATTGATATTTCTGATTGTTTGTATCATAACACGGTTGCAAATATTCCGGCGCATCAATGCCAATGAGCCGAATATTTTTGCCATTTATTTCAAGACTGTCGCCATCTATGACTTTAACTTTGTCTTCAGCTTGGGCGGCAAAAGACATTAACAAAACAGCCGCTGATGTCAGAAAAATTGTTTTCATAGCTTATGTAATCTAGCAAATTTATAAAATTTACGCAACTCAATTTTTTGTTTACGATTCTTTCATATTATTGCGTTAAATTTTTTTATATAGGATTAATTATCTTGAGGGTTTAACCGTGATAAAAAAAATCAGTTTAAGTTTATCGGCTTTCGGCGCTCTTGCCGCTATCGTTTCTTGCTCCAGCAATCCTAATTCTACCGGCAGCCGGCGGGCAGAAATATGGCAGCCGCAAATCAGTATGCCTCGCTCCGTTGTGGTTTGCCGCTCAAGGCAATGTGCACCGGCAAAATTGTCCATGTCAAAAGAATATATTTATAATTCGCTTTTGCACTTGTTGGATAATAACACTCAAAGCAAAGCTTTGCTTTGTACGGCTGATGCTGCCAGCCACGTCTGTACCGAAAATTATGTAACTGTGCCGATTACCGTTGGTGTTACGCCTGCCAATATGTATATTGACGATGTTAAAATTACTGATGTTTCAGCAGCTTTGGGTAACAAATCTCTTAATTTGGTATTAAATTACAATGTTACCTACAATGGACAAACCCCAGTTTGCAAACCGGCAGAAACACTTGTTTATGTTAAAAACACCAATAATATTGTCTTGGAAGATGCCGGTTACAGCTGCAAAATGACCACAATCGGCAACACAACAATTAAAACACTGTTTGCTATTGATTATATTGATTTGGATTATGGTTATATCGGCGGATACTATTCTATCGGTTTATCCGGTCCGGCTTATGGCGGCGGTTCGGGTTATATGATGCTGCGTTTGCCTAAAGATGCTTATCCTTTAGCTCCGGTGCTGACTTCGGTTGCGGATAACAAACCGATAAAAGCAAAAATTAAAACAAACATGCCCGCAAAACAAACCTCAACGCCGGCAAAATCAAAAACTAAAAAAGCATCAAAAGCAAAAGCAGAAACTTATCAGGGTGTACAAATATTCCCGATAGAGCATAAGAAAAAAGCTCCGGAAACCGTTGGCGATGGTGCGGCAAAAGAAACGGCAAATGATGATGCTGCTAAAGAACAAAATAATGCTAAAGAAAAAGATTCAGCCCCGGCAAAAAGCCCAAAAAATGAAACAAAGCCATCCGTGCCGGCAACAACAAAGCCTTCTGCACAGGCTTCAACCAATACACAACAAGCAGCAACAGCGGCAAAAGATATAAAGCCTGACACAACAAAATCCGAAAAATAATTTATCTTTCGGTTGCAAATTTTAACCCTGCCAATGCATTTTAAGCAACTGCAGGGTTTTCTTTATTTTTAAAAATTCCGCCAAGGCTATATTTATTTTTTTTGCCGGTTTGTTTTAAGCCATTTTTGCACATTTTTATTATGTTCGTTTAAACTTCGGGCAAAGTTGTGTCCACCTGTTCCATCAGCTACAAAATAAAGATACGGCGTATCTTCCGGATGTGCAGCCGCTTCTAAGGCTTTTATGCCGGGGTTACAAATCGGCGTCGGCGGCAAACCGGAATATTTATATGTGTTATAGGGGCTATCAACTGATAAATCTTTTCTTTTTAATGTGCGCCCGAGCTCTTTTGTCCCTTGCGTTAAAGCATAAATGACTGTTGGATCGGTTTGCAAAAGCATATTTTTATTTAGGCGATTAATAAATACCGATGCCACTTTGCCTCGTTCGCTGCCGATGGCTGTTTCCTTTTCTATAATAGAAGCTAAAACCAAAAGCTCTTGCGGCGAATCCAGAGGTAGCCCCTCTGCCCGATTTTGCCATATGTTTTGTAAGGCTTTTTGCATGGCAGCTTTGGCGTTTTTTATAATCTGATTGCGGGATGCTCCTTTATGAAAAGTATAGGTTTCCGGTAAAAGTTCACCTTCAGCCGCCGTTTCGCTGATGTCACCACTTAACAACGGATTTTCAGCAACCAGTTGTAACATTTGTCGGCTGGTTAAACCTTCCGGCAACGTCAGGCGATGCAATACAACTTTGCCGGCTGAAATCTTTTCTAAAACGTCTACAAGGGACATGCCCGGTTCTAAGCGGTATTCTCCGGCTTTTAAACTGGTATCATAACCGTAAATTTTTGCACTTAAACGAACAATAAGCGGATGGCACACAATTTCTTTTTCTTTTAATACGGCAGCCAGTGAGCGAATGCCACTACCGGCAGCAACATTTACCACCAACGATGATGACAACGGTAAAGGCTTGTGGATATTGTTGACAAACCAACAGCTAACTGCTGAAATGCTTAAAACGCCTAAAAAAAACAAAATTAAAAATTTTTTCATATATAATGCTCGTTAGCTGTTAACCCAAAATAAAAATAATACCTAAAACCGGCTTACAATTAAAAGCAGTACAATGGTGGCAAAAAATCCGGCGAACACATCGTCAAGCATCACGCCCCAGGCATTTTTTAATTTGCTGTCCGCCCATTTGACGGGTCCCATTTTTAAAATGTCAAAAAAACGGAACAAGCCAAAGCCCAACAGATAAATGAGCAGTGCCAAAAACGAAAGATTGTGCTCCAGCTGCGGCGCCACCAGCAAAAAAGTCGTCAGCTGACCGGCAGTTTCATCAATCACCACCTTGGAAGGGTCTTTGTCTTCGCTGTCTTTAATCAGTTGATGTATTGCCCACACGCCAACAAAAAAGCTCACCAACGCAGCATAAAACACCCCTTCGCGGCCAAAAAAATATGCCATAACAAAGGCAAGCGGCAAAGTGGCAAGAGAGCCAAACGTTCCGGGGGCTTTAGGCGCTAAACCGGAACCAAAAAACGTGGCCAAGACAAAGGCAATTTTCTTAATCATTTTACAACCTTTCGTGCTGTTATTTTTATTATGAATGGATTATAAAAGCATAAAATTAAATTGCAAACACAAAATTTTCCATTTATATTTGCCTGAAGATAAGTGTTTAAGGAGAATTTATGGTAGAGGTGGTAACTTTCGGCTGCCGTATCAACAGTTTTGAAGCGGAAATCTTGAAAGAAAAATTTAAAAATGTTGATAATCTGATTATTGTCAACACCTGCGCCGTTACCGGCGAGGCCGAGCGCCAGTGTCGGCAAGCGGTGCGCAAACTCCGCAAAGAAAACCCTAACGCCCGTATTGTCGTGACCGGTTGTGCGGCACAAATCAACGCGCAAAAATTTGCCGATATGCCGGAAGTGGATTTGGTGCTGGGCAACAAAGAAAAAACGGAAATTGAAAAATATCTGACCGGCGATATCACCGAAAAAAGCATTGTCGGCAATATTTTTTCTTATGATGATTACGATCATTACCTCATCACCGGTTTTGAAGGCCGGCAGCGGGCATTCGTGCAAATTCAGCAAGGTTGCGACCATCGCTGCACCTATTGCATTATCCCTTTTGCCCGCGGCAACAACCGCTCGGTGCCTGAAGAAGAAATCATAAATCAAATCAAAACCTTGTTAAAACAAGGTTTCAAAGAAATTTGCCTAACCGGTGTGGACGCTTGCTCTTATAAACCGTCTTTCAGCGGATTGGTCAAACATATTTTGGAACATTTTCCGGATTTGCCGTCGTTGCAATTCGGTTCACTTGATCCGGCGGCGGTTGATGATGACTTTATTGCACTGGTTGGAAATTATAATAACATTCATCCGCATTTTCATTTGTCGGTGCAATCGGGGGACAATCTGGTGTTAAAGCAAATGGGGCGTCGGCACAGCCGCGAAGATGTCATCAGGCTTTGCGCCAAAATCAGAGCCGTGCGGCCGGAAGCGACTTTCGGGGCAGATTTTATTTGCGGT
Organism: uncultured Alphaproteobacteria bacterium; assembly: GCA_944393235.1. Taxonomy (GTDB): domain Bacteria; phylum Pseudomonadota; class Alphaproteobacteria; order RF32; family CAG-239; genus CAAFZY01. The sequence goes on from CALXZJ010000036.1 coordinate 11,395, forward strand.
TTTCCGACCGAAACGCTTGAAGCTTTTGCCAACACTTGCAAATTGGTCAATGAAGCGGGGCTTGACAAACTGCACGTTTTTCCTTATTCCGAGCGGCATGGGACGCCGGCGGCGCGTTTGCCGCAAATTGAAATGGAAGAACGCCGGCGGCGGGCAAAAATTTTAAGAGAATTAAGAGAGGATAATAATGGTTAATTTTTTTCAGAAACTGGGTTTGGGCTTAAAAAAGACTTCCGCCAAAATCAGCGGCGGCATCAGCGATATATTTACCAAGCGAAAGGTTGATGCCCAGACTCTGGAAGAGCTGGAAGAATTGCTCATCAGTGCAGACATGGGCGTTAAAGCTTCTGCCAAAATCATCGCCGCATTTGCCGACAAACGTCTGAATAAAGAAGTTTCAGAGCAGGAAATCAAGCAGGCTTTAGCGGAAGACATCGCTCAAATTCTTAAACCATGTGAAGCCGAGTTTAAAATTGATAACGCCGCCAAACCTTATGTCATTTTGATGGTCGGCGTCAACGGCGCCGGCAAAACCACCACCATTGGTAAACTGGCTGCAAAATTAAAAGCGGCAGGTAAACAAGTTTCATTTATTGCCGCTGACACTTTTCGCGCGGCGGCGGTTGAGCAGCTGCAGGTTTGGGGCGAACGCTCCCACATCCGCGTGTTTTCCGGTCCGGCAGGCTGTGACAGCGCCGGATTGTGTTATGACGGCTTAAACGCCGCCGTTAAAGCCGGCGATGACGTGGTGTTTATTGACACAGCCGGCCGCCTGCAGAACAAAAACGGCTTGATGGATGAGTTGAAAAAAATTGTCCGCGTTATCAAAAAAGTGATGCCTGAAGCACCGCACAAAACATTGCTCACAATTGACGCAACCACCGGACAAAACGCCGTATCGCAAGTTAAGATATTCAAAGAAATGACAGAGGTTGACGGCTTGGTGGTAACCAAACTTGACGGTTCTGCCAAAGGCGGCATTTTGGCAGCTGTGGCTGAAGAATGTCCGCTGCCGGTTTATTTTGTCGGCGTCGGCGAGAAAATTGAAGATTTGGATGTTTTTAACGCTGAAGATTATGCCAAAAGCCTGCTTGATGTTTAGGGGATTATTTCCACAAAATTATCAGCGAACACGGCTGTTCATCACAGATATTGCATAAGTCTTCCAGTTCGGTCAAGCCATGATCGCGCAAACATTTATAACGACCGGAAGAAATTGCGTATAACGGCACATCAAAAGAACTCCTAAGAAAAGCAAAATAAATGTATTTACGCGGTATTCTAAACCGTTTTTTTTTTGCAATTTTAAAGAGTCCGGTGGGGATAACTTTCTACTTATTATTTACTGTCATGCCTCCGAGGTGTTGAAAATACCGAGTATAAGGCATCTCTTCCCATGCGTGCAACAGACGCCTAAACCGCCGCACTATCGCGCGTCGGTGGCGTGACGGGAAAAAAGGGCATCTAAATTCGCTGCGGTCGCTTAATGCTTCCCTTGCTCATTAAGATGTTCCGAAGACGTTGCAGACAAAAAAGCAAGGTTCCTTGCTTT
>CALXZJ010000037.1 GCA_944393235.1 uncultured Alphaproteobacteria bacterium
TGTATGCAAAATAAATGCGGAAAAAAGGAAAAAGACGCCTAACCTCGAGTGCTAAAGCACTCTTGAGCGCGTGACAGTGTTGTATCGTCATGCCACGAGGATACGCCAGTATCCGAGTTTAGGCATCTCTTCTCTATATGTGCAATAGACGCCTAACCTCAGTCGCTTACGCTCCTTCAGGGCGTGACAGAGAGGGGGATTGCGCGGTGGTGGCGGGCAGAGAGGGAAATTAATTGTACGGAAGTGGTGTGGAATGAAGCAAGCCGTGGCAAAAAATTTTTCTTGCATAAAATGCAACGCTTTATTACATTAGAACAAAATTTTACAGAAAGGATTTTAATGAAAATCATTTATTGCGGTGATGTGGTTGGTCGGTCAGGTCGGGAAGCGGTCTTGAACAATTTGGCATTTTTAAAAGAAAAATATAAACCGGATGCCGTTATCGTTAATGCGGAAAATGCTGCTCACGGTTTTGGTTTAACCCCGGGAATTTGCCGCGATTTTTTTGCTGCCGGTGTTGATGCCATAACAACCGGTAATCATGTTTGGGATCAACGGGAAATTATACCGTATTTTGATGAGTGTAAAAAAATTATACGACCGCTTAATTATCCGGAAGGAACGCCCGGACGCGGCAGTTGCGAAATTGAACTTTCAAACGGCAAAAAATTGGTGGTTCTCCAAGTGATGGGTCGTGCTTTTATGGAAGCTCTGGATTGTCCGGTGCAAGCAATCGACAAACTTTTAAAGCAATATATTTTGGGCAAGAGTGCAGCGGCGATTTTGGTTGATGTGCATGCTGAGGCGACGGCGGAAAAATTATCGTTCGGGTATTATTTGGATGGCAGGGTTTCAGTTGTTGCCGGAACGCATACACATGTGCCGACCGCTGATTTTAGAATTTTACCAAAAGGTACGGCTTATATTACCGATGTTGGAATGTGCGGTAATTATAATTCGGTTTTGGGGTTTGAGCCGGAAGTTCCGATACGTCGTTTATGCCGGAAATATCCATCTGAGCGTTTGGTTCCGGCTAAAGGAGAAGGCACTCTTTATGGTATATATGTTGAAACGGATGATGCAACCGGTTTGGCACTTAAGATTGAGCAGATTGTTTGCTAATGTATGTTTTATATAAAAAAAATCTCCGAATGTGTGTTCGGAGATTTTTTCTTTTAGAATGTCGGTGCTTTTTCAACTTCTTTACCGAGTTCGTCAGGGTCGATATATGCATCCTTGCATTTGGCTCCCGTGCAGCGTTTTAATACCGTGGCTTTGCGCCCTTCGGTCAAACCGCGCACGCGCAATGATGGAATAAAGACTTCCCGGACGGTAAGCTTGAAAGTCGCATAGGCGACATTGCCGTTTTCATCCACGCCGTATATTTTGATGCGATATATGCCGCCATCTTTGGGCATGGCTTTGCCGGTAAACACCCAACCGTCTTCGTCATAATGAAGCCATTTCGGCAACCGGCTGTCATCGATTAAGCCGGCGCGGGTTTTTACGGTGCCGCTCCATCCGAGTTTTTCAAACAAATCCAGCGGGACTTGTATAAATATCGGTTCGCCTGTTTCAACCGTGACATCAGGCAAAACAGTAGAAGATGTTAGGTTGACCGGTGGACGTCTGGACGGGATATTCATCAGATATGGACGGTTGTCCGGCAAAAATTTGCCTTCGTTCCATTTTTCCATTGTTGCTCGCAGGTATAAAGCGATTTTTGATGGCTTTTCACCTAACATGTAATAAGGCAAAGCATCTAAGCCGATGGTTGCATACATGTTGCCTAAGGCTTCTTGTACATCAACATAAGAAGAGAATGCTTTAACTTCGTCTTCAATGGCTCGAGCTGCTTCCAGCTGGCTTTGTTCGTTTTTGGCACCGTCAGCAATCGTAAAATCTTCGGCGATGTTTTCAGATGTGGCGGCAATCTCCATATTGATTTGATAATCTTCAATGGCAGCCATGTATTGTGCCCAAGAAACATAAACTTGGTTTAAGATTAAAGAAGTCATGCGTTGACGGCGCAAAGATTCTAATGTTGCGGCGTTTTCTTTTCTAACTTCTTCAATGACGTTCATACCAATCTCACAACCTTGTTTGGACCATTGACGGTTGTTTTGAGGCGTGTTTTGATATTTGCTTTGGTTCTTTTGACGGAACTGGCGGATAATGATTTCTTTGTCTTCAGCACTTGAAATCAAATCATGAACGCGTAATTCCGGACGGTTTGAAAGCGCCAGCCATTCCATTTGGCTCAAGTTGGAACGGATCTCCGGTAATTCAAAATTACCATATTGGGCGCCGACAAGCTTAAATTCGGTTGAGGGGTGAAAGCCCATTAAACTTGCCATGCGTGTTTGCGCGGTTTCCAGATCACGCTTTAAAGAAGCCAAGTTTTTAACCGCTTCCATGTATTTTCTTTTTTTGATTAAGCTTTCGCGAGAAGGTGATTCGTTCTTGGCAGCCAATTCGCGAGCGGCTGAATTCATTTCGTCTACTTCAAGTGTCATGTATTCGGTCATTTCATCAATAACCGGCAACAGGCGTTGAGCGGTTAAGGTTTTCCAATATAACAATCTGGTTTCTTGCAAAATGTTGTGAATGACCTTACGGCTTTGCTCAAAGGCAACGTTGGCCTTAAATGACGGATCGCTGGTTTGGTAATATATTGTGGATAAGTCTAAGATGTTCCAGGCGACTTTTAAATCCGGACTGAGCTGAGAAGAACTGTTGGTGTTAATGTATCCGGCGTTGTTTAATATTTCTTGCAGCTGGGCAAAAGAAGAATTTCCGGCTTTTAAAAGATTTTCTTCATAACTTATCATACGGCGGGTGTAGTTGTATTTTAGGGCTAAAGCCATTGCCATATACATATCAATCGGCCGTTCAATTTTACGCGGCGTGTTGAGATACATGTTTTGCATGTCCACATCAATGCGGATGGCGCGATCCCAATCGGAATAATAAGCCGGGTTTGGCTCCTGTTCGCGGTTGGCTCCACTTTGCAGATAGCAAGAAGCTATCATCAATATGCCGGCAGCAAGAAAGAAAATTTTTTTCATCTTAAAATCCTTAAACACGTGTTTATAAAAAATATTGTTATACTATTTTTTAAAAATTGATAGTATTTAATTGCTTTTATACAACTTTGATGTATAAAATAACGTATAAATGTAAAATTGAGGTTAAAAATCGGCGTATGTTTGATATTTTTCGCACCCTTTTTAAATATAAAGAAAAAGAAAGCCCGGACAAATTAGGACACTTTCCGGAACGAGTGCATGTGGACGCTTTCCCGGAACGGCGATATTTGTGGACGTCTAGGCTGTTGGTGGTTTTGTCGGGTTTGAGTATCTGTTTTAATATGATGCTGGCAAGTACCATTTATTTGATGTTGCCGCAAATACGCGTTACGCCGGAATTTTATAATATTAATAAATATTTTAATCAGATTGAACGTGTGCAAAAAAGAGAAATTAGGTATCCGGTTAGTGATTTGATTACCGAACAATATATTCGGGAATATTTGATTGCACGCTATACTGTTACGGATGACTATGAAGATATGCAGCTGCGTTGGGGGACAGGTTCGGTGCTTTATTGGTATTCAACACCGGCTGTTTATGATAATTTTGTTCAAACAGATGCTCGTGCCAGTTTGATGCAATTTCGGCGCAACGGTTTGCAACGATATATAGAGATTGCTTGGGTTCGGCCGTTATCACGCGGGCTTTGGCAGGCACAATTTACAACGTATGATTTTACTAATAATAATCCGGTGCCATCGGTGGCATATTGGCGAGCAACCATGCGGATTGTGTATGCACGATTGAATTTTGTTGATGCTTTGGATCGTATTAATAATCCGTACGGTTTTTTGGTTGCCAGTTATTCGCTTGCTTATCATGGTGCTGAAGGAGATACCGAATCTTATATTGATACGGCACGGCGTCGCGCCCAAGGGCAGTAGAAAAAAATGAGTTGGAAATAAAATAATTGCCGCCTTTTTTAAGGTACCACAGATAAAAAGTGCTTAAAATATCAACACCCCGAATAAAACGGGGTGTTTTGCTAAACAAAAAAAGTTTAAGAAGAAGCCAGCATTTGTTTGAAAGTTTCTTTAACTTGTAAGATTTCCGGCCCGCTTAAGCCGCGGTCAGTGGGAATTTCTTTTTCTAAGACCAGATTGACAAGATTAATCATCAATTTTTCTTTTAAAGTTTCGATATACAAATCTTGTTCAGGGGTTTTTATATTGTATAGTAATTCTAAGAAAGTTTCCTGTTTGGATGTTTTGATAATATCTTTTTTTAAATCAGCCGTTTGTTGTGGTTGATGCCTTCCGTTATCGTCCATAACGCGCAGAGAATTTAAAACTTTGAAAAAATCCTCAAATTCAGGATAACGTAAAACCTGCAATCCATTAAGATCAGCAATTTCAAAAGGATCAAAAGCTGATAATTCATCCAGGCGAAGTTTGTTACGGTAAACTTCTTTTGCCGTTGAGGGAAGTTTTTCAAAGCTTTTAGGGGCAAACATAAAACGTATCTCCTGTTTTTTTTATTTACCTTAACAAATTTTATAATGTCTGTAAACCCGCAAAACGCATATTTTTTTAAGGCTTTTACGATTTTTGTTTACATTTTATTGAATAAATGTAATTTATAATCATTAAGATTTTGTAATTTTTTGAGGTAAATTATGACGAAAAGTGCCATAGAAGTTTTTGATAATACGCTCGTGCCGATGGTGATAGAACAAACTTCCCGCGGCGAGCGGTCGTTTGATATTTTTTCCAGACTATTGAAAGAGCGAATTGTTTTTTTGACCGGCGAGGTTAACGATGAGGTTTCTTCGCTTGTTTGCGCCCAGTTGTTGTTTTTGGAATCGGAAAATCCGAAAAAAGACATTTATTTATACATTAATTCACCGGGCGGGGTGGTAACCTCCGGCATGGCGATGTATGATACCATGCGTTATATCAGCTGCGATGTTTCCACACTTTGCATCGGGCAGGCTTGTTCCATGGGTTCGTTTTTGTTGGCTGGCGGCACCAAAGGCAAGAGGTTTTCGCTGCCGAATTCGCAGATTATGATCCATCAGCCTTCGGGCGGTGCCAAAGGGCAGGCTGCTGATATTGAAATTCAAGCCAAGCTGATTTTGGATTTGCGCAAACGTTTGAATCAAATCTATGCCGAGAATACCGGTCAGCCGCTTGAGGTGATTGAAAAAGCCATGGATCGTGATAATTTTATGACGCCGCAGGAAGCCAAAGATTTCGGTTTGATTGATGAGATTGTGGCTAATCGGCAGGAAATTTCCAAATAGGAGTTGAGATGAGCGATAAAAAAGAAGAAGATAAAACATTGCATTGCTCGTTCTGCGGCAAAAGCCAGAATGAGGTGAAAAAACTGATTGCCGGTCGTGGCGTTTATATTTGCGATGAATGTATAGAAGTATGCATCAATATCGTTTCCGATGAAATGCACAAGGATGAAAATGCACCTGAAGGCGGAAATTTGTCGGAAAATTTGCCGACGCCTTCCAAAATCAGGGAATTTTTGGATCAATATGTCATCGGGCAGGATTATGCTAAGAAAGTTTTGTCAGTGGCAGTTTATAACCACTATAAGCGCTTGAACTGTCAGAAAGAACATAAAGATGTTGATGTCGCCAAGTCAAACGTGATTTTAATCGGTTCGACCGGTTCAGGTAAGACGCTTTTGGCGCAAACTTTGGCTAAAATTTTGGATGTGCCGTTTGCCATTGCCGATGCAACGACTTTGACCGAAGCCGGCTATGTCGGTGAAGATGTGGAAAACATCATTTTAAAACTGGTGCAGGCGGCGAATTATGACATTGAAAAAGCCCAGCGCGGTATCGTTTATATTGATGAAATTGATAAGATTACGCGCAAAACCGACGGTCCGTCCATCACGCGCGATGTGTCCGGTGAGGGTGTGCAGCAGGCGTTGCTGAAAATTATTGAAGGCACAATTGCCAATGTGCCGCCGCAGGGTGGGCGCAAACATCCGCAACAGGAATTCTTGCACGTTGATACCACCAACATTTTGTTTATTTGCGGCGGGGCTTTTGCCGGTTTGGAAAAAATTGTCGGCAGCCGCGGCAAAGATACTTCCATTGGTTTCGGGGCTAAAGTTGAGGCCCCGGAAGATAAGGGAATCGGTGAAATCATCAAAGACGTTCAACCGGAAGATTTGCTCAAATACGGGCTTATTCCGGAGTTTATCGGGCGTTTGCCGATTATTGCCACCTTAAATGATTTGGATGAAGATGCGCTGGTTAAGGTTTTGACCGAGCCGAAAAACGCCTTGCTCAAACAATATGTAACGTTGTTTGATATGGAAAATGTTAAATTGACGGTAACCGATGACGCTTTACGCGCCATTGCCCGTAAGGCGATTGAACGTAAAACCGGTGCGCGCGGTTTGCGAGCGATTATGGAGGGGCTTTTGCTGAATTTGATGTATGAAGTTCCGGATATGAAAGACGTTACGGAAATTATTATCAATGAAAAAGCCATTACGGAAGACGCCGAACCGATATTGGTTCGTAAACCCGACAGCAAAAGCGCTTAATTTGATGTAAAAAAAATAACCTGCTTTTTAAGCAGGTTATTTTTTTAGAATCTGAAATAGATGAAAGGGTTGTAGGTGGAGGCGGCGATTGCCGAAACCGAGAGAACAAACATTATCATCAGCCAGATATTCACCAACGCGCGGCGCAGCTTGTGTTTGAAACTGATGTTGAGCATCCCCCGAAACACCGGCATCGCGCAAACAACCGCCGCCGCAAACGCCAGCAATTCTATGTTGTCGATATAATATCCGAGTTTGTATGTGATGTTGTGTTCGCTTACCAGTCCGAACATATTTTTGAGATAATCCCAAGCATAACTCATGTCTTTGGCTCTGAACATCACCCAGCCGATGACAAACACCAATATTGCATATATGTGATGCGCTACCGCAAGCTTGAATCCGCCTTCTTTCTTGTGCCAGCCCGTCAACTTTTCAATGATGATAAACAAGCCGTGCCACATGCCCCAAAACACAAAATTCCAACTTGCGCCGTGCCAAATGCCGGTTGCCAAAAACACCACAAACAAGTTAAAAATATTGCGGCGCTTGCTCACCCGATTGCCGCCGAGCGGTATATACAAATATTCCTTAAACCAGGTCGATAAAGATATGTGCCACCGCCGCCAAAACTCCGTAATCGATTTTGCAATGTACGGATAGTTAAAGTTCTCCAAAAACTTAAACCCGAAGATGGCGCCCAGACCAATCGCCATGTCCGAATAGCCGCTGAAGTCATAATATAACTGGAACGTATAGGCAAACGCCCCAATCCACGCCGTTAAGACATCAAAGTTTTCTACCGGCTGATTGAATATCTTGTCGGCCACCGCGCCCAAGGTGTTGGCTATCAGCATTTTCTTGGCCAGCCCGATAATAAACCGTTTCACCCCGTATGATACTTTATCAAACGTTACATCGCGCTTATCGATTTGTTCTTCCACATCATGATATTTGACAATCGGTCCGGCCACCAACTGCGGAAACAACGTGATGTAAAGCGCCAGTTTATACACGTCCTTTTGCGCCTTAACTTCGCCGCGATACACATCCACCACATAGCTCAAGGCCTGAAAGGTATAAAACGAAATACCTATCGGCATAATCACGTCGATAAAATCAAACTCGGCATGAAACAATGCGTTGATGTTGTCGGTAACAAAATTAAAATATTTGAAATAAAACAAAAAGCTCAAATCCAACAAAATTGTCGCCGCCAGCAGCGCCTTTTTATGGTGATTGCTGCGGCTGATGTAATAGGCGCCGGCGTAGTTGATGACAATCGTCAACAGCATAATCGCCAGATACTTCGGTTCGCCCCAGGCATAAAACAGCAGACTTGCCAACAGCAAAACATAATTCTTTACTTCCGGACGCGATAGCAAATACACCGCACTCACCACCGGCAAAAAGATAAATATAAACGTCATTGATGAAAATAACATGCGGGTTAGTCCTTTGGAAATTTCATATTTGCAAATTTTGCGGTTGCTCTTTCAACGGTTTCAATAATAATGACATCGGCTTCTTTTATCAAAGGAAGCTTACTTTTACTCATATGTTCGTGCCAAACAAAAACGGATTTATTAAAAGATTGCGACAAATAAGGAATGAGACCGCCGGCAAAAGAATCTCTTTGTATAAATAACTTTAGTTTGGCTTTGGGATTGCTGCAAACAATGTCCGGTTTTCTGTTACCATCAGCATCATGACATTTTGACTGTTTGTTGATTATAGGTGATTTATATTCTGTAAAATCTTTTTTTTGCATAACCGGGGCAAACATCCGTGTCAAATCGCCTGTTTCATGTTTAACAACAGAAAATCCTTGAATTTCGGCTTCGGGGACGTCTGAAAAATCCTGCTTTATCGTGTGCATAATTTCCTGATATCCGTAATATGCGCCTAGAAGATTCCAATGTGTATCGTTTTTATAATAAAGCAAATCACCTTTTTTATGAGCATGTAAGACATCATATAAATAAATTGCTTTTACTTTGGAATGCCGGGCTAAATAATTTAACAACTGCCTTGTTTTGCTTTCAGAGTCAGGGCGTTTTTTAGGCAAATCGTAATAATATTCGCCATAAATTTTGTTTTTATCCGGAGCGATAACAAAATAAAATTTTTTGTTGTTTGCCTCACACCATGCCTGAATTTCGTTTAAATAAGCTGTTATCTTCTTTAACTGTATATCAGAAAACAATATCGCATTCTGATAATTTTCAATACTGTGCTCAAGTTTATAAAAAAGCCAGTTTTCTTTGCTCTTGAAGACTTTTTCATTTTCCATTTTATTATTAATTTTATAATCCATAAAATTATAAATTCTAATAAAATCATCTCTCCCTAAAAAACGGTCGTTAAACCAGGCTTCGAATTGCTTGCTGAAGTCGCTGGCGGTCTTGATGCTTTGCCTGGTCGGAAATTTTGCCAGCATCCGGTTTTCCTGCTCCGATTTTTCCTCATCGGATATCCGGCTCATCGGCACAAACAACAACGCAAAAAAGCATGCCAAAAACACAATGTCTATCCGTGAGCGCAGTTCCAAAATCTTAAATTTTGCCAGATAATTAACCGATTTCGTTGAAACAAACAAAGCAAAAAACAAACTGATCACAAACAAGCAAAAGTCTATCTCCCGTCCGGCTTTTAGTTCAAATTTTTCTTTATACACAAGGTATGGGTCGTTTCTGCTTGAAACAAGAGTTATCGTTCCGCCTTCTATCTTTTTGTCATCAATGTGATTTTGATAAATAAACTTGTTGCCGTCGTCAATGTTAAGGGTGCTGCGGCCTTCAAGCCGAATATCGGAAAGAACGACCTTCCCCGGATTTTGCCCCGGATCTATCCTGAATTTGAAAATCTTTCTTGCCGGCAGCGTTATCTTAACATCGTGCTTGCCGGCTTTGACCGTTTTTTTGACAGATTCTGCTTCCGAAAAACTTTTATCCGGTTTACTTGCATAAAATATCTGATAATTGATGTCTTTGGCTGCTTCCGTATGAAACTTGACCTGAATGTTTTTGACTGACCAAAAATCCGCAACGATTGTCATCAACCCGGCTGTTATCGCCCCAATCAACAACCAACGCCGCCATGGCTTGCGTATCAGCTTCTTTATCTTCTTGTACATCAGTTTATCTTTATCGTTCGTTTAATTAAACCTTTCTGCCCGCATCATAGCTAAAATTATTTTTATTGCAAAATTTTATATTTAGACCTGTTCATAACTTTCTGTTTTTGCGCAATTTCTTGTTAATGTTAAACGAACGTTTAGTGTAAACGTTATTAAAAAAGCAGGTGAAAAAACACCTGCTTTTTATACATTCAGTTTTTTATTTGGTTTATTTTGTTGAAGATGGTTTTTCGAAATTGCGGCTCATAGCCAAAAACTTTTCGGTACGTTGTTTTTTGAGCTCGTCGCCGCTGAAACGCGCCAGCTCGTTAATGTGCTTGCGCAGGCTTTTGCGCAGATTTTCAAAAACGACTTCCGGTTTGCGGTGCGCACCGCCCAGTGGTTCGGGGATAATTTCATCAATAACGCCCAGAGATTTTAAATCTTGAGCGGTTAATTTTAAAGCCTCGGTTGCTTCTTTGGTCTTGTCAGCCGAGCGCCATAGAATCGAGGCGCAGCCTTCCGGTGAAATGACTGAATAAATGGAATGCTCCAACATCATGACAACGTTGGCAGTGGCAATGGCAATAGCGCCGCCGGAGCCGCCTTCGCCGATAACGGTGGCAATAATCGGGGCTTTGACCTTGAAACATTCTTCAATGGACGCGGCAATGGCTTCAGCCTGGCCGCGTTCCTCGGCGTCCATGCCGGGATAAGCGCCGGCTGTATCGACAAAGCTCAATACCGGCATGTTAAAACGGGAGGCCATATCCATTAAACGTTGGGCTTTGCGGTAGCCTTCCGGTTTGGCCATGCCGAAATTGTGTTTCATGCGGGTTTCCAAATCATGCCCTTTTTCTTGCCCAATAACCACAACAGAAACACCTTCAAATTTGCCGATGCCGGCAATCATGGCTTCATCTTCGCCAAAACGTCGATCGCCGCAGAGCGGAACAAAATCCGTAATCAGAGCTTGAATGTAATCTAAACAGTGGGGACGTTGAGGGTGGCGGGCAATTTGTGTTTTTTGCCAAGCTGTCAGATTGCGGTAGGTGGCATTTAACGAATTGGTAAGTTTGTGTTGTAAACGCCTGATTTCTTTAGTTATATCAACATCTTCGCTCTTGGCAAGTTCTTGCAAATGCTCGATTTTTTCTTCTATATCAACAATGTTTTTTTCAAAATCTAAAACAACTTCTGTTGAATCTGTCGTCATTTTTTTCCTCATAAATTCATTAAACTTATCGTCTTCATAACACTTTTTTTTATAGATTTCACTAAATAATTTTTACATTGTTGATTTTTTCTTCTTAATTCATGTGAATTTTGATTGAAAAGTGTTGTAAAGTTAAATACTATAAAACGAGTTTAGTAAGCAAATTACGGGGTGAAACATTGTTAACATTTTTGTTTTGTGTGACGGTCCTTTCTTCATTATCATGGGCTGCATACGCTATCCTTTATGTTCATGGTCAATTGGCAGGCGCGGATTTAAGCTCTTTGAGCGCTGAAGGGCTTGCTTTATATATTGGCATTGTGGTTGTGCCAGTGTGGGCATTGTGGCAGATTTTTGGATTTATCAGCCGGTATTTTCAGGATACAAAATCTAATTTGCGTTTGACGCAACTTTTTAATCAAATGAAAAAAAATCAGGATTATACGGACTTGGTGGTGCGGGTTATGCTTGATGCCGAACATGAAATTAAGGACGGTTTTGTTATTAACAAATTTGATATATTTGTTGCCGATATGAACGAGTTGCTGGCTGATATTGTGCAACGCTGCAATGCCGCTTCTTCCATGCAACTTGAGCAACTTTGGACGCGGGTGAAAAACGGTGAGCGTTGGACAATCGGCAAGACATTGATTGAAGCGGCTAAAAATTATGATGATTTTGGTAATTATTTGGCAGAAAAAGCGCGTAAAGACAGCGTGTTTAAAGGTACTTTGCTGGAGTTTTGTGCTCGTTATCAAAATTTGAGCGCGCTGTTGGAAAAACACGACCGCGATCGGGTGTTTATTACCATCATTGAAACCGGTGTTATGGGTAAAGTTTATTCGATTTTGGCGCCGGCGGCTGATGCTTTGGACAATACGGCGTCCGAACAAATGCTGCCGCCGGAAACGGAAGATAAGGCTTTTGAGGTTTCGCCTAATATATTAACGATGGAAGAACCAAAAAATGAAGAAGAATCCGTCTCGTTTTTTGAGAGGTTGAATCCTTTTAAGAAAAAGAAAAGAGCGGAAACTGAAATGCCAGAAGCAGAACAACAGAGTGATGAGGCGTTTTTTACTGCTCTGCAAAAAAGCATGAATTCGCCGGAAGATACCCATAAAAATTATCGGCAATCTTCGGAAGATGTTGAAGAAACTCAAAAAGAACCGCGCTTATCTTCTCGTCAAGAACGGTTATTTGAAGTTGAGGAACAGACAAAACAGGAAGAAACACAGGTTTTTGAAGCTGATGCTGGGGATACGTGCTTTTTTAATGTCGAATCGTCTGTCATGCCGGTAAGTTCTGTTAACGAGTACAAGGAGAACAACTTGAAATCAGAAAAATCCGAGAAAGCAGTAAATTCGGAAAGTGATGATTTTGCTTATCCGTTCGGCGGATGGATGAATGCTGAAAATTATAAAAAATAAATGCCGGATTTTTTTGTTGCTGCTGGGCGGTGTTTTGTTGTACGGCAATGCGGCGAATGCGACTTTGACGCGGCTTGCTTTGTATGGTGATGCTAAATACCCAAAAAATTTTACCCATTTTGAATATGTTAATCCTGATGCGCCGCAGGGCGGACGGATGGTGATGCCCGAATACGGCAGTTTTGATAATTTTAATCCGTTTATTTTTAAGGGGTCGGCATCAGGAATTGCTGCGGATTTGATTTGGGACAGTTTAGGCTATTCGCCGGTGGATGATATGTCGGTGGCGTATCCGTTATTGGCAAAAGAATTTGAAATGCCTGAAGACCATTCTTATGTTGGTTTTGTGTTGGACGATCGGGCAAAGTTTGCTG
>CALXZJ010000038.1 GCA_944393235.1 uncultured Alphaproteobacteria bacterium
CCGTGCCCGCCGGAAAATGTCGGCGGGCGGCAAGATGGCGGCTGCCTTTAAAAAAGGTCAGCCGCCTATCCAGGCAATTAAGAATTTATCTTGCAAAAAAGGTAAACAAGTACCATATTTATGTTGTCAAAAATGTTGTTTTGCTTATGAAATCCATTCGCACTTCTTTGGCTGATTTTAAGATAAGCGATAAGTTGTATGATATTCCTTTTTATCTTATTGAAAATCTAAATCAGATTATTGATGATATACTAGAGGTTGTTCCTAACAAGTGTCAAATTTTTTATGACCAAAGTTATATGACTTTTGTTTTCTTGACTTTCAAAAGCAGTTTTTTTATGCTTATAGGCAAGATGGTCGAGTTGGCTGTCTCGGAACTAAACAATTCCTTGATAAAGCGTCTTATTGGTATGGGACGTAAAATTTTATGCCTGCCGGTCGAATGACCGGAAGGCGGTAGAATAAGCCTTGCGGTCAATATACCGCGCTATTTCTTTATCATAGTTGTTTACTTCCGGTCGCTTTTGAATTTTGAAAGCGATTTTTTTTAAGTTTCACTTACAAAAAGGAAGGTTACTATGAAATATATTAATGAAAACGGCCGTTCGATGGTCGAAATGTTAGGCGTTCTGGCCATTATCGGCGTTCTGTCGGTTGGTGGTATTGCCGGTTATTCCAAAGCCATGAACAAATACAAAATCAACAAAACAACAGACCAAGTTTCCATGCTGGTTGCCAACATCCGTACGTTGTTCTCAACACAAGGAAATTATGATGGTTTAGATAATGAACAAGCTAAAAGATTCGGCGTGGTTCCAAATGATATGTACACCAGTGTATCTGGTGATAGTATAACCAATGCTTTCAGCGGCAATGTTACCATTATTGAAGATAAAGCCAGAAGTTCCGGTGAAACAGCGGATGTTGGTGAAGCTTTCATTATTGAATATGCTGGTTTGTCTCCCGAAGCTTGCGTTACTATTGCCACCGGTGACTGGGGTTCCGGTCAGTCTTCCGGTTTGATTGGTATTGCCGCTGGTGCTGGTACAATAGGGACGGCAGGTGCTCTGGGAACAATCGGGCAAGCTGTTCAACCTGTATATGTCGATCAGCAATCAAGTACTGGAGAAGATAGTGAAGTTCAGGGTACACAAGCTGATGAAGGCATAGTTGTTGCGGCACCAGGTTCAACGGTTCCGACGCCAATCAGTGTCACTCAAGCTGTCGATGCTTGTAATGGTACTGGTGCCGGCAACGCTGTTGCTTGGAAATACTATTAATATAAGAGCGTTTTATGCTTGAGAGCGGCAATCCCTATACGCGGCTTTGAGGCATAAAAAAACGAAAATATTATTTATCGGTTCCCTAGCCGTAAAAATAATATTTTCCCCTAAAAAAACTCCCGTAACAAACGTTACGGGAGTTTGCTTTGATTACAATTAAAGGCTTTTTGAAACTCAAAAAGCCTTTTCAAAATGGTTGAGCTTTTTAATAAGCGCGAGCGTAAATGACGTCTAAAGTGGCGTCTTCGCCGGTTAACAGGCATTTGCCGGTGGTGCCGCTTTGATCAAACGGAATGCAGCGAATGTTGATTTTCATGGATTTTAATATCTCTTCGGTTTCCGCTTTACCGTTCCACTTGCCGCGCACAAACGCGACTTTGCCTTGTTTGCCGTCTTCAATCCATTCGTTGTTGTTGGCAAAATAAGCCTTAAATTCTTCCGGCGTTTTAATGTCGGTGCGGATGTTGGCGTCTTGGCGCGCTTTGGCGCGGGCAAACATTTCATGCTGAATTGTTTCCAGACGTTGTCCGATAGTGCCGATAAAATCTTCAGTCTTTGCGATTTCTTTGCCTTCGGGCGTGCCGAGCTTGATACGTTCTCTTACCATCATGCCGTTGTTGTCAACGTCGCGCGGGCCGATTTCGCAAATCAGCGGTGCGCCTTTGCGCGTCCATTCCCAAAACTTGTCAACGCTTGTTTTGTTGCGCTTGTCAAGTTTGATGCGGATTTTTTCGCCAAAGGCGGTTTGCGCGCGCAATTTTTGATAAATTTCATTGACGTAAGACATCACTTTGTCTTCGTCTTCGGGCTTTTTAATCACCGGCACCAATACCACCTGATACGGTGCAACTTTGGGCGGAACAACCATGCCTTCATCATCAGCGTGAGTCATAATCAAGCCGCCGATGAGGCGGGTGGAAACACCCCAAGAGGTGGTGTAGGCAAACTCGGGTTTGTTGTCTTTGTTAATAAACGTGATGTTTGCCGATTTGGCAAAATTCTGCCCCAAGAAATGCGACGTGCCGGCTTGCAGCGATTTGCCGTCCTGCATCATGGCTTCAATGCAATAAGTATCTACGGCGCCGGGGAATTTGTCATATTCCGGTTTGCGACCGACCACCACCGGCATGGCAAGACTTTCTTCTGCCACTTCGCGATAGACCTCAAGCATTTGTTTGGTTTCATCTTCAGCCTCTTTTGCCGTGGCGTGCGCGGTGTGTCCTTCCTGCCACAAAAATTCGCGCGTTCTTAAAAACAGACGCGGCCGCATCTCCCAACGCACAACGTTTGCCCATTGGTTGACCAGCACCGGCAAATCGCGGTAGGAATGAATCCATTTGGCAAATGAATCGGCAATAATCGTTTCGCTGGTGGGGCGGACGATTAAAGGTTCGTCCAGCTCGGAATCCGGCACCAGTTTGCCGTCCTTGGCGGTAAGTCTGGAGTGTGTCACAACCGCCATTTCTTTGGCAAAGCCTTCCACGTGTTCGGCTTCTTTCTGGAAAAAAGAAAGCGGAATAAAAATCGGGAAATAGGCGTTTTCATGGTCGGTTTCCTTGAAACGCTCGTCAAAAATGTCGCGGATGCGTTCCCAAATGCCGTAGCCCCAAGGTTTGATGACCATGCATCCCGGTGAAACGGAAGTTTCGGCCATGTCCGCTTCGGAAACGACGCATTGGTACCATTCTGGATAGTTGGTTTTGCGGTTTGTTTTAAGTGCCATTTTTTTATTCCTTCTCTTTTAGTTTCTTAATTCGCCGCCGGTTTTTTTGCCGACTTCCACAATCACTTTGTTCATAAGGTTTTCAATGTCCTTGTCGGTAAAAGTCTGTTCTTTGGGTTGGAAAGTAACGCTCAAAGCCACGGACTTTTTGTTTTCCGGCAAGTTGGAACCTTCATAAATATCAAAAATGCGGACATCGCTGATGTGCTCGCGGTCGGCGTTTTTGGCCGCGGCTAAAATGTTGGCGGCGGCAACGTCTTTGCCAACAACGAAAGCCAAATCTTTATCAACCGGCTGGAACGGCGAAAGTTCAAGCTTTTTCTTGGATTTGTCGTGTGTGCCGCGCGGCAGCGGTATATTGTCAAGATACACCTCAAAGGCGACGACACGCTCTTTTAAGCCGAGTTTTTTGGCTACGGCCGGATGCAGTTCGCCAAAATAGGCCAGCACGTTTTTGCCCAAGCGTAAAGCGCCGCTGCGACCAGGGTGGTAATACGCCGGCGCGTCGCGGGTGATTTGCGGGTTTTCATACGGGCCTTTGGCGGCGGCAATCGCCGCTAAAGCATCGGCTTTAACGTCAAAAACATCAAAATCACGCGCGGAACCCGACCAGTCTTTTTTGGCGGTTTGTCCGACGCGGATGCCGGTGGCAACCGTGCCTTGTTCGCCGGGGTGACGGCCGTAAAATTCCGGTCCGATTTCAAACAGCGACACATTGGCATAGCCGCGGGCAATGTTGTTTTTAGCGCCCAAAAGCAAGTTTGGCAATAGCGACGGGCGCATTTCATCTAAATCCGCGGCAATCGGGTTTTGCAACAAAATCTTTTCCGGTTGATTGTTTTTATGAAAATATTCGGCAATTTGCGAATCGGTAAAACTCCAAGTTACCGTTTCATACATGCCGCGGTCGGCCAACTCATGACGGACGGCCACCACATTGTTTTGGCGGGGCAAAAGCGTTTGTTTCGGGAATTTGTCATGCGGCAGGCTTTCAGCCGGAATCTCGTCTAAGCCAATCATGCGCACCACTTCTTCAACCAAATCATGCTCGCCTTCAATGTCGCCGCGCCAGGTTGGTGATACGGCTTTGATTTTATCGCCTTCAACCGCAGTTTTAAAACCGAGATTGTTTAAGATTTCAAGGATTTTTTCTTGTGAGACCTCAATACCGATAAAGGTTTTAAGCCGGCTCGGGCGAATGTAAGCCACGCGTTCAGGCACATCCTCATTGCCGCAAACGGTAATTTCCGCCGCTTCGCCGCCGCAAATGTCCAAAATCAGTCCCGTGGCGTATTGCGAAACGGAAATGTTTGATTTCGGGTCAATCCAACGTTCGTTGCGATAGCGCGAATCCGACTCAATGCCGTATTTGCGTCCCGTTCGGGCAATGCATTCGGGTTTGAACCAAGCGCTTTCCAGCAAAACATTTGTCGTATCGTCCGTGCAGCCTTTGGCTAAACCGCCCATGATGCCGCCCAAACATTGGATGCCCTCGTCATCGCAAATGCCTAAACATTTATCGTCCATGATGTATTCTTTTTCATCCAAAGCGGTGAATTTTTCGCCGTTTCGGCACATGCGAATCGTCAAACCGCCGGTCAGTTTGTCAGCGTCAAACACATGTAAAGGATGTGACAAATCATAATTGATGTAGTTGGTCACATCCACCAGCGGCGAAATGGAACGCAAGCCGATGGCGGTCAGGCGGTCTTTCATCCACTTAGGGGTTTGAGCTTTATTGTTGACGCCTTTAATGTAACGGCCGACATAAGTCGGGCAGTTGTCCGGACATGCCACTTTTATGGTAATCGGGCTTTTGAACGTGCCTTTAATTTCTTTGATTTCAAGCGGTTTTAAGGTGCCCAAGCCCGCTGCTGCCAAATCACGCGCGATGCCGCGGACGCCCAAACATTCGGCGCGGTTGGGGGTGATGGAAACTTCAATCACCGGATCAATTTTCAAGACATCGGCGGCAGCCAGCCCGATTGGCGTGTCAGCCGGCAGTTCAATAATACCGGTGTGGTCTTCGCCGATGCAAAGTTCTTTTTCTGAGCACATCATGCCGAAACTTTCCTGTCCGCGGATTTTGCCGACTTTCAAGACTTCGTTATAGCAGGGAATGAGCGTGCCGACCGGCGCAAACACGCCGATTAAACCTTCTTTGACGTTCGGTGCGCCGCAAACGACCTGCAATTTTTCTTTGCCGGTGTTGACGGTCAACAAATGCAAATGGTCGGAATCCGGATGCATGGTGACGTTTTCCGCCCGCGCGGTGATAAAACCTTTTAAGTTTGCCGCCGGATTGAAAACTTCTTCAACTTCAAGGCCGATTTTGGTTAAAGTGTTGACGATAGTTTCTAAATCTGCCGTTGTTTCCAAGTGCGATTTCAGCCAAGATAATGTGAATTTCATCGTGTCTGCCCTCCGTTGTTGCTTAAGCCGCCGGTCATGGAAGAGAAATCCAGCGGTGCGAAGCCGTAATTTTTTAACCACCGGACGTCGGATTCAAAGAACGTCCGCAAATCAGGAATGCCGTATTTGAGCATGGCCAGACGGTCAAGCCCGACGCCAAAGGCAAAGCCTTGATATTCGTCCGGATCTATGCCGCCGGCTTTTAAAACATTGGGGTGTACCATACCGCAGCCCAAAATTTCCAGCCAGTCGCTGCCGGCACCGACTTTTAATTCGGTTTTGGTTTTTAAGCAGCCGATGTCCATTTCCGCCGACGGTTCGGTAAACGGAAAATATGACGGGCGGTAGCGCACCGGAATTTCATCTAACTCAAAAAAGGCTTTGACAAAGTCATACAAGCAGCCTTTTAAGTGCGCCATGGTGGTGGTCTTGTCAATCACCAAACCTTCCACCTGATGAAACATCGGGGTGTGGGTGGCGTCATAATCGGAACGATAAGTGCGTCCCGGAGCAATGATGCGAATCGGCGGTTTTTTGTTTTCCATGGTGCGAATCTGCATACCCGAAGTGTGGGTGCGGATGACATAGGATTTGTCCATGTCAAACGGTTCGTTCGCGTCATGGGGAAGATAGAAAGTGTCCTGCATTTGGCGTGCCGGATGATTGGGCGGCATGTTCAAGGCGTTAAAGTTGTGAAACTGGTCTTCAATGTCGGGACCATCAGCCACGTCAAAACCCATTTGGCCGAAAATAGCGACAACTTCTTCATAAATTTTGGAAACCGGATGCACGCGACCCTGAACTTCCGGTCGCACCGGCAAGGTGATATCCACAGTTTCGGTTGCGAGTTTTTGGTTTAAGGCTTCGTTCTCCAAAATTTCACGGCGGTTTGAAACGGCTTGTTCAATTTCATTTTTCAAAACATTGAGTTTTTTACCGGCCTCAATTTTTTGTTCTTGCGGCAAAGCACCCAAGCCTTTCATCATTTCGGTTACCGCGCCTTTTTTGCCCATGGCGGCAACCCTGACCTCGTCAAGGCTTTTCAAATCCGCCGCCGCGGCAATGTTTTGCAAAATTTGCGTTTTCAGACTTTCTAAATCTTCCATGGTTTAAAACTTTCTTATACGTAAAAAGAGCCTTCTTGGACTGCCAAGATGACTCTTTTTATTGCTTTTTTAAGAATACGGTATTTGCTTACTTATTAAGAGCCGCTTTGGCAGATTCTACCAGTTTAGCAAAAGCTTGGGGCTCTTTTAAGGCGATATCAGCAAGGACTTTACGGTCAAGCTCAATGCCTGCCTTAACGAGCCCGCTGATAAATCGGGAGTAAGTCATATCATGCAAACGGGTTGCAGCGTTGATGCGTTGAATCCACAAAGCGCGGAAACTTCTTTTCTTGGCTCTGCGGTCACGGTATGCATATTGCAAACCTTTTTCAACCTTTTCAACAGCAACTCTGAATACGTTTTTATTGCGACCTCTGTAACCTTTGGCCATACCAAGAATTTTCTTGTGGCGGGCGTGAGCGGTCATACCTCTTTTAACACGTGACATCTTCTATTCCTCCTTACAAATACGGTAAAAACTTTTTGACAATCTGAACATCGGCTTCGTTCAACAGAACAGAACCGCGAGCCTGTCTTTTCATTTTTTGGGATTTGCAGAAGAGGCAGTGTCTCTTATATGCATAATTTCTTTTAAGTTTTCCGGTTCCGGTAACGCTGAAGCGTTTTTTGGCGGAACTCTTGGTTTTTAATTTAGGCATTTTAAAAATCCTTTCTTTGGTTGTTGGATTAATGTTAAGGGCTGTCAGGCATGCCGATTGGCCCGAACCGCCCGTTCAAAAGCGTTTATATACTCTTCCGTTTTAAAATGCAAGCAGAATCTGGTAAAAAAATCACGCCGCACAAAAATCAGTCAGCAAGTTCAATCTTTAAGGCTTTTGCCATGTTGCGGCGGTATTCTTCTGCCCAGGCAACCATCGAATCAATCACCGGTTTAAGTTCATAACCGAGTTGGGTTAAAGTATAATCCACCCTTGGCGGAATTTGGGCATAAACTTTGCGCACCAAAATGCCTTTTTCTTCCAGCAAGCGCAAGTTTGAAGTCAAAACTTTTTGGGTGATGTCGCCCAATTCTTTTTTAAGCTCGCCAAAACGTTTGGTGCCGTCCATCAAGTTTTGAATAATCAAGACTTTCCAGCGGTCGCCAATCATTTTAAGAGTCATTTCTGCCAACGAATCTGATAAAGTATCAGGCATGATTTATTTTTCTCCAGGATAAAAGCAATGTTGTAAAATTTGATTTATTATTACCTCATGCCGAATCTTTTATCAAGGAAAATATGCATTTTGTTGTTAAATATGCGGCTGATGAAGTTTTTTAATTAAATGTTTACCCATAGCGCACTATAAAATCTATTGTTACAGAATTATGAATATTTGCCTGCAGGCTTCATAAAAGCTGGAAACAGGGGCAAGTTTATGCTATGATTTGTTATAAAGTAGTATAAAATTACGGGTAAAGAACATGTATTTGTGGATTGTTTTGGCGACTTTTATTGTTGCATTGTATTCGTTCAATCTGTCGGTGCGGACAGATTTGGACCGTGCTTATGCTGAAACCAAAGCCAGTGTCGTCATTACCAAATTCAGGGCGTTGCATAACGGCGTGGTGGGATATTGCAACTCGCAAGCGCCATCAAAGACCGGACAAGATTTTGTGACGTATTATCCGGGATTTGGCGTTAACAGCACCACAATGGCCGGTGCCGCTGAAGGCAGCGGTTCGCCGACGGTGGAAAATATTCTTGGCTATTTGCCGGTTGGTTATGCCAAAGCGGGTGATGATATTTCAGAAGTAGCAACTATTCCCGGCGGCGGACAAATCGTCAGTAAAGTATTTTGTTTTCTTGAAGGCGTAACAACCAGACAATGCGATCAAGATGCGGAAGGCAATGTCATACCCGGCGAGGGGAGCTGTTGCAACAATCGCTGTTTGGAAGACGGTGGATGTTCGGGTATTTACGTTGTTTCATTTGCGCAAATGCCTTCACGCTGGATTAATAAAGAGACTTTGGCGCCGAATGCCGATATGAAAATGGCGATTGCCAAGGTACGCGGTTATGGCAAAAATTTTGGTTATATAGATGAAGTCAACGGTCAGTTGGTTTTAAGCGGCGGCTCCGTAAAACAAAACCAAAGTACCGCTGGCACACCGGATACCGATGAAACACAAACCGGCACTGAAAGCGGTGAAACACCGGCTGCCGGTGGAGATACACCATCCGTCAATAATAAAAACCATTTTGTCATCTGGGATGCCGTACAAGATGATGCTGATTTTCGGGATATGGGCTGTAATGATGCAGACAGGCATTGCTTGTTTGCCGTTCAGCAGATTTATGGTTAGGAGAAAAGTCATGAAGACGAAATCTAAAACTCTTTTAAGCAAAATAAGCCAAGCCGGCAGCATGATGATTGAGGCTATGGCGATGCTTGCGTTGATTTCATTGGTGACGCCGACACTTTATAAAAAGTCTGCCGAGCGAACGTCTGAGCTGCAGGATATTAATACGGCAGCGCACCTGCGCACGATTATGAAAGCGGCAGACAGTTATGTTTCTGCCAACTATGAGAGTTTGTTGGAAGAGTTGGATGATGGTAATACCAAGGTAATTGATTTAGAGGATGGCGGAACGGCATCCGGTATTCATGATTATTTTCCGTACGGATATGAATTTAATACTATTAAAAACTTTGAAAAGCCAAAAATTACGTTGAAGCGGCAGGGCATGTCCATCACAACGTTTGTCGAACTGCCCAAAAAAACCGATATCGGTGATATGCGCGCGGCGCGTATTGCCTCTATGGTGGGCAGCAACGGCGGTTATGTGGATGCTGATGGCAACGCTCAAGGTGTGGGCGGCGTATGGGGCTTGGATGCCACCGATTTAGGTGAACTTGAGTTTACTGGTGGTAGAGGTTCGGTTGTGGTTGCCTCATCTGATGCCATTAACTCTGCGATGTCCGGGGCTTTGGAAAATGAAAAATATTTGCAGCGTACACAGGTAGAATCGGATGACCAGCTGTGGCGCAATACGATGGTTACCGATCTTTATATGGGCGGTGTTTCCGGTGCGGCGGATATGTATAAAATTTTGGGTGTTGATCAGTTGATTTTGGGCAGCACTGATTGGGAGACTCACGATGCCGATTTGGTTTTGAGCAATGAAAACGGCTATGAAGGGTCAGCATGGCTGGCGGGCACATTATCAGCCATGAGCGACAGTTTTATTGTCGGCGGCACAGTGGATAATCCGTTGTTGGCTTTAGGGCAGGGGTCGGAAGATGCTGCCGGTAATGACGGCGAGCTGTTGTATGTTGATGCAGATGAGGCCAGCATTTATAACGGTGTGGACGGTGACGGGAAAGTCGGTTTGTTGTTAAAACCCGCTGATGCCACCATGGAAACAGATTATGCAACAGAAATCAGAAACACATTAGGGGTCACCGGCGATACAACGGTTGCCAGCGATGGAGGTTCAATTTTTAAAGCCGGTCCGCAGGGCTTTTACATAACGGCTACAGGTGGAGACAATATAACAGACAGTAATCTTTCTTTGCTTAGAGATACTGTAAAGATTCAATTTGGTCCGCAGGGTGGTGGTACATCAAGAACTAATATCACCGGAGGACTTGGTGTAAATGGGACGGCAGTAATTGGCTCTTCTTTTCCCGTTAATACAAATGCTCCGGGCGGAGAGGTTGTTATCAATCCGAGTCTCAGCGTGCAGGGCAGTGCTTATGTTCGGGATGATTTGGAAGTTGGCAATACGCTTTATGCCAAAAACTTTAATACGCTGGAGCTGCATGCCGGCGGTACGGATTTTGCTGATAAAGACAGACGTTGGCTGCATGCAACGGCAGATGGTGTGACGGTGACGAATCCGGATGATATAACAGATCCGATTTTGGATATTAACCGTACTGAAACGCAATTATATGGTCCGGAAGGTTCAAATGGCGGCAGCAGTCCGGCTGTTCTTTTGGGTTATAGAGATTTGCGGCTGCAAGGCGATACAGATGCTGATTTATATACATATGATACGAGCGGAACGGTTGAATTGCAACGCGGTGCCATAACCTTGACAGGACAACCGGGAGGTGAAAGTGGCAATACGGTGGATGTTGATGCCATGACCACGACAGTTAAAAGTGAGCTTTTTCGAGTTATGGGAGAAAAGAAAGATACTGATAGTAATACTGTTGGCACGAAAGAAATCTTCTATGTTGATTCGTTAGGTTCGGGCGAAGTTGTGGCTAATGCCGATGAGACCACGGTTCGAATGGAAGGTGCTAAAGGAGTCTTTCAGGTTGTACAGAATTCAGGTGATGGGGATAGAGGATTGTTGAAAGTCGGACCGGATTTGACCGGTACTTCCATCGCAACTGCTACAATTGATAATAATTTTTTCAGATTATCGGATACTTCGGTAGCCGTGGATCCGGATGTTGAATCGTCCACAAACAAGATATTGGAAGTTAATTTGGATTATAATGATACAGCAGATTGGAGCAACAAGGGCAGTGTGTATATCCGGCGCGGAGCCGTCGAACTTGAAAGCCCTTCAGGCACTGGATCTGATGCAGATTCCGGTTATGGTTATATTGAAGCCGGACGTTTTGTATCAAATGCTTTTGATACAGACGATGATGGTTCCGTTATGGATATTATTGCTACACCGGTGTATTCTAATGATGAAGTCAATCCATTTACAGGGGTAAAATATGACCATTATATGGTAAACCCGGCTTATACGTCGGTGATGCATGATATCAAGCTTACCACCCGCGGTGGTGCGCGTTTGAGCGATATTCTGCCGGACTTTATCAATAAAGGTATTTATGTGGTGAACAATACCTATCTAGATAAAGGTGGTGATTTGAGTACTCTTACAGTTACTCTTGATGGACAGCGGCTAACAGCTAATGGTTTTGATGAAGTTCCTTCCGGTACTTTGTCGGGCAAAAATCAATGGGCATCGCCGTTTTTGGGTGTGGTGCCGGCACCGCAATGTCCGCCGGGTTATGCGCGGGTGATTACCATCACGCCGGCTGGTTTCCAGATGTCACAAGCCGGTTCCATCACGCGTGAGGACCATTATTATGGTGATAAGCTTAATGGTGGTACAGCTGGCGGTCCTGGTTATCGTTATGTGGTTGATGAACATTCAACGATCAATAAATTGGGGGTTGTTCAGAATTTGGGAGATAATCAGACCATTACCGGCGCACAATTGACCACTACCACCATTGATACAGATGGGGCAAAGATATATTATCTGGGACACAGTGCAGAGCCGACGGTTACGGATGAACATGGCAATCCGTATTCGCCACAGCCGCTTTATTTCCAGCAAAGCACCTGGCTGCGCAGCAAGGTGCAACCGCAAGCCAAGGGTGTTGCAGGTCCTTGTAGTACCGTTGTTTCAGGCTCAGGGGTTGGAAGTGTGGTTAGCGATAGTTGCGGCGATAAATTTGTTGGCTGGGCGGCAATTATGGGGTTTGTCTATCCATATGTTTTTTATAAAGATGTGATTGAAACACTTGGAATTGGCGTTGCGGATTCTGAAAATGAAGGTAGCGTTAGTAAACCTAAAGATGGGGATTATTACTGGAATGTTTTCCCGGTACGGGCACAGACGCTGGAAGCTTATGCCACGGTTTATTGCTACTTTGACCGGACAAATTTATATAAATCTAACCCGGATGAAAAATATGTTGATCCGTATGATCAGTTGAAGAGTTTTAGAGAGGGATATGATAAAGGTAATACACCTTATGTTAAACGTTTGAATGATCCAACTTTAAAATATACAGAACCATGGTAAGCATGGAAAAAGCAGCCGGGTTGTTTAAGAAACAACTCGGTTGCAGCGTATACAAAACAAGCCGCTTTATTGCAAGCGGCTTGTTTTCTACAAAAAAGCCCGCGCTATCCAAACCAATAAAAAAAGCCCGCATAAGGCGGACTTTTTTTATTGGCGGGAGTGACGAGGCTCGGTCTAGCTTAGTAGGTTCGTGTTTAAGCACTCACCAACTGCGCGTCGGTCACTTGTTTTGTAGATTTCGTTTCGCCGGCTGTCGCTCGGCTCACTCAATAACAAAACGGCGTCTCTTGCGGTAAAAACAACCGCTACTCCGGTTGTTTTTATCCTCGGTCTAGCTTAGTAGGTTCGTGTTTAAGCACTCACCAACTGCGCGTCGGTCACTTGTTTTGTAGATTTCGTTTC
>CALXZJ010000039.1 GCA_944393235.1 uncultured Alphaproteobacteria bacterium
AGATGCGCAGCCTTGTTTGAGCGACGTGTACAAAAACGGTACACGAGCGAAAAGAAGGCAAGCAGATGTGCCGTTATGCGGTCGTTCTATGGTGGAAATGCTCGGCGTGCTGGCAATAATCGGGGTGCTAAGCGTTGGCGCGATTGCCGGCTACTCTAAGGCGATGATGAAGTATAAGCTCAATAAGCAGACCGAGCAAATCGGCAGCATTTTGGATTATGCCACACTGCATTATGAAGATTTGGACCGTATAGATGTTCCAAATGGTACAAATATTACCCGGTTATTTACAAAACTCGGCGCTATCCCTCTTGAAATGATCAAAAAGCAAAATTCCAGTTATATTTACGATGTCTTTAATAACAAAATTTTCCTCTACCATAACAAAGAAAGCAGTTGCAGCTTTTATTTTCTATGGAACCGAAAATAACAAAACAACACAAAAACGGCGTCCGAAGGACGCCGTTTTCAAATAATAATTTTAAGAGCCACAACTAACCCAGGCTCTTTGTTGGGTTTCGCCCTTATTGGGCATTTTGTCTCATACGCTTCAGCCCGAAGTTGAAGCCGATAGACATATAAACCATGCCCTCCGTACGTGTATCATTGACGTACGTGTTGGGCAATGTTTTATAGCCCGCCCGGATGGTCAGGGCATTACCGGTACCAAAGAATTGGCAGCGGTATTCCAGACCACCTCCGAAAGTAACACCGGAACCGTTGTGTTTAACAACAGCGCTCCAGCCTTCACCTTCTTCAGCTCCGGCTTCATTGACAGCATAGCGGTGTTGCCCGTACATGTAGCCGATATTGGCATACAAAGACAACATATTCACATGCCACTTCCCATCAATGAGATTGACATGGAACGCCGCATCCGCTGCGTACGAAACGTATTTTTTTCCGGGCTCGATGCTCTCGGCATTATACTCCCGCCACAAAGCAGAAGCACTAACCCGATATGACACCTTCTTGGCATCATAACGCACCGACAACCCTGCTTCCGGGGTGAAGTAGGGATCGGCATGCAGATAACCTGCGCCGGCAAACACTTCAACACCCCATCCGCATGTGGCAGCGGCTTTGAGGACATTTCCACTGTCCTCCTGGTACGCTTGAAGATATGGTAAATCCTCAAGCAGCTGGTTTTTATAATCAGCCAGAGCCGAATCACCTTCGGATGTTCTGATTATTTCAAACTTTTGGGCTTGAGCGGATGCTATACCCAAAAAAACCATTACCAATCCCACTGCTATATTTTTTATTTTTTTCATTTTTTTTGATATTTTTTGGGGAAGCGGACACAAGATAATATTTTAATTATCCGCTCCCCCGTGTTAAACTTTCTTTTTATTTTTAAAATCTCCTAACAATTCAAAAAAATAAATTATGAAAAGTCAGAAGAAAAACCCCGCTTATCGCAGTTGTAGAACAACTTCGCCGTTGTAAGTTACCGTTAACAAACCGTCATTGGTAACCGTGAATGTATAACCATTCACAACGGTTGAGAAATTGCCGTCACGCCAGTCCCACATCGACAAAGTCGAGTGGCGCAAGTTGCGTACGACTGCAGAAAGATCTTCACTGTCTTGGTTCTTCCAAACCAGACGATCCGACCAATCTTCAGCTATACCTGGCTGCCATGCACCGTTTCTCCAATATCCTGAGTTGAATGCTGCGTTAAAGTTACCCTCAACGAAGTTTCCGCTCAAAACATTTGACACGCTCGGCATTTCTGCGGCCATGTCAAAGACGATGGCAACAGCGCCCTTTTCGGTGCGAAGCGTGAAGCACTTCTTTGCGAAGTCGCCGTTTACGTCATCTGCCGGAACAGCTGAAATACCGGCACCGATAATCTTACCCCATGCGTCCGGGATAATTTTTTCGATGGGCTTTTCAACGTAGATACGAGCCTCTGCCTTGGCAGCTGCATCGTACCTGTCATTCGAAATTGAATAAACCGTATTGATATTGTTTACGTAGTTTGAAACGTTGTAAACAATACCGCTAACAGTTTGTTCACCGGCAGCAGCGACGCTAGAACCAGCCTCGCTGATTGTCCAGTCAGCATAGTCAAAGCTAAGAGTATAATACTCATTAGCATAAACCGCCTTCTGGTAATCGTAAGCGTAAACGTTGTTGAAAGGATCAACACCATTATTAGCAGTAGAAGAATACTGCATATAGCGGGTTGTTACCGTCCAATTTCCGTTTTCGCTTTCTTCCTCGCGGATAAGCTTTGAACCGTTGCTTGCAGTATTGTACTGGTCATTAGCCGTGTAAATAGTCTGCATAGCAGGGCTCGAGAAGTGACGATACAGGTTAAAGCTGATGGTGTTGGTCTTCTCTCCGGATACTGACCAAGTTTCAACTTCTGTCCATGAAATACGTTCGGTGTTAGCATCGATGATTTCACGGGACAAATCCCTATATGTCTTGCCTTCCAGCTCATCCTTCGGAGCCTCAATACGAAGGGCGCGTTCGTAAGGAACAGCCACTTCATAAGTCTCCGGAGAGGTTATGGCGCGAGTCTCAATGTCGTCGGACTCAACACGTACCACCTCTACATCAAAGTAAAGGGTTACGTTTTTGACCTTCATGGTCTCGTTGCTGGCAGCCGCATTATCAGAAACCTCTGCTCTGTTGAAGCGGATGTTCCGAATTTCCGAGTATGTAAAAGTTGTATCCCCATAAGTGAGGAACTGATACTCGGTTGCAGCCTTAACAGTTTCACCCTCGTTGAATTCGAAATCATAATCCAACGTAGATGTTGCCGTTATAAAGCGACCATCGGCATTTCTGCTTAAATAGTCACTTCCAGCGCCTGAACCCGTCAATGAAACATTGCCAAGTTCTGCCTCATTGTTCACATACACCCTTGATGGTGCTGTAAACAATGCCTGAAGGTTTAAGTCCTTGGCGAAATTCTCGCGGCTGATTTCCTCAACACCGTTTTTGTAGGTAACAATGTCACCTGAAACGGTCTGATAGTCAGTCACGAGTGACAAAGTCTTGGTTGAAAATGCTGCTTCATAAGCTGCATTTTCTAGCTTTGTCTCGTACTCGTCCGGCACCGGCGGTATGTATCCATGTTTATAGATACGTACCTCAGGAACGGTAACAACATAAGTGCTGTCCCAATTCCTTTCCTTGCATGCCAAATCCACATTAAAGTGGAGATCAATGTCATACACCGTTGAATCGGCATTTGACAATGACCGGTTAAGCGCTGCCACAAAATCTTTGTAAGCAACGTTCTTAACCTCTGCATATGCAAAAGTGGTATCCGCCATGTCGCACCTCAAGGCTTGCCATACAGCATCAGCCTTGACTGTCTCATTTGCATTGAAAACAAAGATATAGCTGCGCGATTTGTTAATCGTACAGAAATCTTCATCTTTATCTTCATATGCCGAGACTTCGGTCGCAACGCTGTCCGTACGGACGATGTTGCTCAACAGGCTCTCCTCAGCCACATACACCTTTGCAGGCGTCAGGCTAAAGTTAACCTCCAGGTTAAGGTCTCGAGAGAAGTCTACCTTCTCAATCGTATCACCCATTTCCAGAACAACTCTGGTACCGGTGATATTCTGCTTGACGGTATACAACTTCAATGAAGTTGTATCAAACGCCATCTCGATACCCGATTCCGGATAAAAATATCCGGAATCACCTGGCTTCTCATTGGGATTTTCAGGTTCATCATAGATGACACCCAATGCCGTTGAATCCTCACACGAGGTAGTGGCAAAGCCCAAAAACAAGCTTGCCAACAAAGCGACTGCGTAAGCCGCTAAATTCTTTCTTTTTTCCATATTTTTTTTATTTTTTTGTTTTTTTTTGATTTTAAATAAAAAATAAAAAGTTTCACGCATACCAAAGAAAAATGAAAAATCTTTTCAAATTTTCCAATAATTTTCATAATAGCATACATAACTTAATATTTTTCATTATCAGAATAACATAAAAGCATTTGAGATACAAGAAAAAAAATGCACGACGGACAAAAAATATACAAAACCCGTCGTGCAAACATTGCTTATAAAAAACAATTATTTATTTGGCCTTAGCCTTCCATAAAAATCCGCCCGTTCTCAATTTCGGCATAACCGCCGAGAGCAATGGTATTAATCGGCGTCGTGTGCCCCATGTCAATATTGGCAATAATCGGCATATTTTTAAG
Source organism: uncultured Alphaproteobacteria bacterium (assembly GCA_944393235.1). Taxonomy (GTDB): domain Bacteria; phylum Pseudomonadota; class Alphaproteobacteria; order RF32; family CAG-239; genus CAAFZY01. The sequence goes on from CALXZJ010000039.1 coordinate 4,184, forward strand.
TTCCGGCTTGTTTTTTAAGATAAACGTCAGCTTTTCGCGCGTAACTTTGGAAGCCTTTTGAAAACGCCCGATAACCAAACCTTTGACATTTTTGAAATCTTCTTGATTAATCAACGCCTGTAAATTACGCTCAAAATTCAACAAATGCGACTCTTCATCGTCTTCCAAAAACAAAATCGTGTCTTTTTCAAACTTCGGACGGTACGGCGTGCCGAGATGTAAAATAAACGTGCATAAATTGCCGCCGATAATTGTTCCTTTAGCTGTTCCGCCTTGGATTTGCCACCAACCTTCGTTTTTGATAAATTCTCTCTTATCCTGATCCAAAAACCAAGCGTCATCACTCCATTCCGCCGAAGGCAAAATCTCGCGCTTTCCCCCTTCAAACAAAGCCTTAACCATATTTTCTAAAGTATATTCGCAACCTTTCTTCATGCCCAAAGAGCTATAATGCGGACCGTAATAAGTCACCAAACCGGTTTGCGCATAAATCGCCGTATGCAAAGCGGTAATATCAGAAAAACCCATAAAGATTTTCGGGTTTTTGCGGATAACGTCATAATTCAAATGCCGTATCAGTTGGTTGGCGTTAAAACCGCCGATAACCGTCAAAACCGCCTTAACCGATTTGTCGGCAAAAGCCGTCATAATGTCTGCCGCCCGTTTTTCTACCGAAGCTGACATTGTCATATCAAAATTCTCATCGGTGGTGTTCGGAGCAAATTCAACCGTCAAACCCAAACTTCCCAAGCGTTCTTCGGCAATCTGCCGACAATCGGCACCAATGAGTTTTAAACCGCGCGAAGGCGCAATCACCATGATTTTATCGCCTTTTTTCAATCTTTCGGGTATGATAGACATTGTTTCCTCCTCAAATATTAAAAATTACTGTTCCTGGTAAATATGGCAAAACGTCACCGGTTTAATATCAGTTGCCTGATACACCATCTTGCGGATACGGCTGCGGATAAAATCTTTGGCGGCAGCATTCAACCCGCCGCATGAGCTGATTTTTTCTTCAATCAGCGGAACAACCTTTGCTTTAATTTCTTCCGCCAGTGCAGCCCATTCTTTTTCTTCCAGAATATCAATGGAAGAAATCTCCAAATCCGCAACTTTGTTATCCGCTCCGATAACCGCGCTGATAAACAGGCTGCAATTATAGGCAATCCGCCGCCGGTTATGCACCAAATCCGAGTTTAAAGACACCGGACGCCCGCGGTCAACGCCGATAACGTCGGCTGCGACCTCTTCTTCTTTGCTGATTTTTCCGTCTTGTAAAAAGAACATATCGCCGTTTTGCCCCGAGCAAACATCTTGAATGCCGCAATTTAAGGCAAAGCGCTTATGCTCACGGATAAAACGCTTGTCACCATGCACCGGAAACACAATTTTCGGTTTCAAAATATTATACATTGCCTGCAATTCGTTTTTAGACGGATGGCCGGAAGTATGCACCAAATCAGTCTCTTCGGTAATCACCGTAACGCCTTGATCAATCATCTGCTCTTGCATATGCTCAATTTTTTCTTCATTGCCGGGGATAATTTTAGAAGAAAATATAATCGTATCGCTGTCGCAAAGTTTGACATACTTGCTTTCGCCTTTGACAATCATGCTCAAAGCGCTGCGATAGTTAGCCTGCGAGCCGGTGCAGATATAAAGCGCCTTATCGGCGGTAATCCCCTGCACTTGCTCCGGTTTATAGACCTTGGGTAAATCCTTAAAATAGCCGCATTCTTTGGCAACTTTCATATTTGTCAGCAAACTCCGCCCCAATAAAACCGGTGTCCGATTTGCCTCTTTGGCAGCCAACACCAAAGTTTCCAACCGCATCAGGTTGGAAGCAAAGCACGTCACAATCAGCCCACCCTCAATTTGCGGGATAAGCGTCATCAGATTTTGCCGCACTTCAAATTCGCTCGGTTGTTGTTTTTCCAGCATCACATTGGTTGAATCGCACACAAACATATCTATTCCCTGCCCGCCGGCAGCTTCAAGCTCTTTCATGCCGGTCGGCAGCATATCCAAACGCCCGTCGTCAAAACGCCAGTCGGTCGCATGAAAAATATTACCGAAAGGCGTGCTGATAAACAAACCGCAAGTTTCCGGCACCGAATGCACCAACGGCACATATTTTATCTTAAAATCGCCTTTGCTGATTTCATCGCCGCCTTGCACAATTTCAAGCGGCACGATTTTATCCATCTGATATTCGCGCAAACGTTCCTTAATCAATCCGCTTGCAAACGGCGTGGCATAAACCGGACATTGCAACGCCGGCCAGACGTGGGCAACCGCCCCCATATGGTCTTCATGCCCGTGGGTAATAAACAAGCCCAATATATCATCTTTAAAATCCGCCAAAAATTCCGGCGAAGCATAACACATATCCATTCCCGGATAATCATCATTTAAAAAACCGTATCCGGCATCCACCACAATCCATTTGCCGTTAACGCCGTATGCATACATATTCATCCCGATTTCGTCGGCACCGCCCAGCGGCAAAAAATAAATTCCTCTTTTGTTTTTATATTCCATTTGTTTCCTTAATTGTTATTCAACATCACATCGCCGGCTAAAATTTTCTTAACTTTGCCATCGGTATCAAGCAACAAAGCGCCATCATCATCCAAACCGGCAAAAATGCCGCATATTTCCGCATTCCCTTGTCTAACAACTATTGTTTTACCAAGATTATACGCATTGTCAAGCCACTGTTTTTTGATTGTATCAAAGCCGTTTGCCTGATAAATCTTGAAAGCATCATCCCATTTGGCAACAAATCTGTTAAAAACTTCAAGCCTGTCGGCGCAAACACCTAACGCATTGATGCTCATTGTTTGATAACCGGCAGCCGATTTTAAAGGATTTGATACCACATTAATGCCGATACCCATAATCCAAAAGCCGTTTGCCGCGCGTTCAAACAAAATACCGGAAATTTTGCCGCCATCGGCTAAAACATCATTCGGCCATTTTACTTTTAAGCCTGCCTCTGAACAAAAAGAACGCACGGTTCTTAACACAATCAACCCGCTTAAAACCGCAATCTGCCCGATACATTCAAGAGACGCCGGAAAAGCAAACGACATAAACAAATTGCCTTCTTGGCTGATCCATGAGCGACCGCGCCGCCCTCTGCCCGCCGTTTGCCGCTTTGCCGTCACCACACAGGGTTGTCCGCATTCTTGGCACCACCTGTCAACCGCATCGTTGGTGCTTTGCGTTTCTTCCAGATCAAGCCACAACCAAGAACCGATATTTCTGATTTTATCTGCCATCTTAATCATCACAACATTTGTAAGAACTGCGGTTTACATATCAACCCCAACATAAGAGCCAAAATCAACGTCAAATAAAAATAAATATTATTATCCGTTCGGTCAAAATTATCTTTTCGTGGCATAAAACAAACAGCTTTGACAATCTGTAAATAAGCCGGCAATAAAAACATTAAACACCCCGCCGTCACAAACATTAAAACATAAAAATCACGATTTGCCAGCCCTTCCAAAGCAAACCATATTCCATAAAAACCGGGCATCGGCGCCAAGCCGGCAAGCGATGCCATAAACAGCAGCATGGCTCCGGCAACAAACGGCCGCGCTCTGGCAAAACCACCAATCATATTTAAATTATACAAATAATCACCGCGGCATTTAAAAGCGTAAAACACCGTATAAATTCCCATCATGCTTAAAAGATATATTTGAATGTATGCATGGCTGTCAAACGGCATTTTATCCGGCAAAGCCGCAAAAACAAGCAAAATAACGCCAAAACAATAAACACCGCAACCGGCAAAAATCTTTCGTAAATTTCGGCTGGTATTTGCCCCTACTGCACCGGCCAAAATCGATAAAACCCCAAACAAAACATACAAATCATTAATATTGTTCATTATCGGTTGTAAAAATTGATGATGAACATTGCCAAAAGCCGTCCATAAAGAAAGCTGAGGCACCAAACTTAAATAAGCCGCCACCGGAAGCACGGCAGGAGCTATGGTATCAGCAAACCAAAAATGTAGCGGAGCAATAGCCAACATAAACATAAAAACAAACAAAAAACCGGCAACGACAACATAAGTTTTAAACAACCCCCACCCGATTGTCATATCTGCAGCCTGTGCAAGATTCCACCCCTTTGGTGTAAGCAAATACAATGCTATTCCTGCCACAAACACAAAAAGCAGCGCACTCAAACCATAACGGCTGCTGATATTATGCAATTCTTCCGTTTGCTGGCTCAAATATAAAAAAAGATAATTAATCAACATCAAAACCGCCAAAGCCGCAAATATAATCATCAGATTTTGTGCTGCCGCCAAAACCCTGCAACACAAAAGCGCGACCAAGGCTAAAAAACAAAACAAACATGATGGCAGGTTTTCAGAAACAAACCATTTAAGCGATAAGGAAAGCCATATATAAACCATAACAGAAGTTAGGGCATAAACAGAAAGTGTTTGTTCATTTATGGCAAAATAAGGCGCGCCGAAAGCACTTTCCTGAAAAAGAAGAGAAAAAACCACGCTGGCAACAATAGCAACCCTTGCCGTAAAAAAATAGTCTTTGGCTGAACACTCGCCCCACACACGCTGTATGGTAACGCCCAACATACCAAGCAACAGAGAGATAAGGCTTAAGACGTTAAAAATTTCATCCATAGAACACCTCTCTTAATAGACAAACCACAAAGGTTTAATAAATGACAAAAACAACACAATCATAACAATTGTACTGACAACAAAACGCAAGTTATCAATATCATAAATTTTTTCTTGTCCCGGCAACATACATGATTTATCGCGTAAATCATATAAATTTTGCAACAAAAAAATTGCTGCCAAGAGCATGGTAAAAACCGCAATTGATCCAATACCGACATTAGTATTCAAAATTTCCGAAACAATAACAAAATTGTTCCAAAATAATGCCGAAACCGGAAATCCGACGCCTGCTAATATCAAAATCGCATATGAAAATGCAGCTTTTGGCTGTAAACATAAAATACCGTTAGCTGAGTTTTGCAGTTTTTCGCTTTCTTTATCAATATGAAAAACAATCATAATTAAGCCGGAAGCAACCAACAAAAAGGCAAACAAAGAATACGCAATATTTTGTTTCAAAACATCCGTCGGTGAAAAAACGCCCAAAAGATATAATAAATAATAAATAAAAATATAAGAAAACAATTTATCCCGCAGCCCCGTAGAGCTATAACCGCTAAAAGCCAAATATAACATTGTCATAACGCACAAAACTTCAAAAACAGGCACCAATGCTGCAATTTCTTCAGGCAAAACGGCAGGCCAAAACCGAATAAAGCCGTACAAACCGGAAATCGGCATTAAATTAACACTGGTAAAAACCAACGGGTTTTTTATGACCGTATTAACTGAACTAATCCAATAATGAAAAGGCCATACCGGCAGTCTTAAAACAAAAGCCAAAAACACCCCGCTCCAAACAAATATGGCAAAATTTCCGGACAATTTGATTTCTGATATATTTTCAATATAAATTGTGGCTTTTTGATCTTGCAAAGCATAAATAGCCACAACCGACATTAAAAGCAAAAACGCCCCCCAAGCATTATAAAGAAAAAAGCGCGTTGCCGTTTTTCTGCCGGCGCCGCCGCAAAAACCGATTTGCATAAACAGCGGCACAATCATCAACACAAAGAACACATAAAAAGTAAACAAATCTGCTGCCAAGAAAAACCCGGAAGTGATACATAAAAATAATTGGCTAAAGAACAACACACCTTTTTGACTTCCGCACGAATCCCTAAGGCTGAACACCCCTATCAACACAGCAATATGAATACTTAAAACAATCATTAACGATAAAATATCTGCACAAAACGAAAGCAAACCACCCGGTGCGACAACCCACGGAAGATATGCCGTCTGCAAACCATTTTGATCCACGCCAAGCAAAGAAAAAAGTTTTAAGATCAATAAAATATTGCAACAAACAACCCAGACGGCAACATTTGCTGCATTACGCGAAACGCCGTCATCACCGTTATGCGAAGCAGCAACAAACAAACCACCAATAAACGGCAGCAAAATGACAATCAACAAAAGATATTCTGCCATCAAATTTTGCTCCTTAAAAAATAAAAAGCTAAAACTAAAAACGCGGTCAGGATAAACAAAACATAACGCACGGCCCCTTCTCTGCTGATTTGCCGAAAACCTCTAACCACGATAGCTGCTGATAACATTACGGTTGACACCAAAGTTTTTTCCAAAAAAACAAAATCAACCATAAGCGTCAAGATACGACCAATAAATTTAATCGGACGCGCAATAATTATATCATAAAATCCCGAAAAGAAATCGGCATTTTGCAAATTATTGTAATAATCATCCTTAATCAGCCTCTCTATCGGTTTCAACCACAATAAGAATATAAACATCAGCACAGATGAGATTGCAAAAACAATCTCTGTTGAGTGAACATAAACAACCCCCACTGATAAAACAAGCATAAGCGTTAAAAATGGCAACGGACGATAATCAAGAGTTTTACACGACAATAAAGATTCGTCTTTATTGCGCTCGTCTTTCAAAACTTGTGTAAACATATTGGCAGCCGCAAGCATAAACAACAAAACAAAGCTCCAAAACCAGCCATATCCAACCATTGGATAAACTTTCAACAACGCAGAATAGAAAGCAGCCATAACACATGCTAAAACACCAGCCACAATATAGATGCTCATCAAATTTTTTCCATTTTGTCCAGCTGATAATACAATTGTGTTGTTCCGATTCGTATAATAATGAAGATAATATAAGCAACAATTAAAACAAAAACCGCAAATTAAAAGAAGCGAGAAAGAAACATTCCAAACAAATTCTTTTTCTGCTGCCAACCTGGCCAACAAGGCCATAATCATCATACTAAAATACAAGGCTTTTTCTTTTAAATTTTTAATAACAACGGCACCCGCGGCTCCCCAAATAAGAGTCAAGACCAAAACAGCATTAAAAACACCACAAAATAGCGCCGATTCAACAAGATAGGCTTTTAACTTAACAAACAAGATTAATGCAACAGCAGGCGTTGACATATAAGGTATTAAAATCAGACGGTGGAATTTAGCGCTTTTCAAATCTAACAAATAGCTATGAAAAATAAAGAAGCCAAACTTAATAAACAAGCTAAGCATCATAACAATAACAATCAAATTTTGATATTTTCCATTATTATAATATTCAACTAAGGAAGTCATATCCAAACTATCCAATTTGCCGCGCATCAATGCAAATATCAAAAAGAGCCCCATATCTGCAGCCAAATTATAAATACCGTAACGTCTACCGGCATAAATATCTTGAACAAGCACTTGGCTTAAAATATCAATAACAAAAACAAAAGTAACAACCTGCACAAAATTATCACCGGATATCAATAAAATAAACGAGGATAAAATCAGAATAATCAAAGCAGAAAACAGTTTTCTTTGTTTTTCAAAGCGAAAGAGCAGATTATTAAACAAAGCCAACACAACGATAGTAAAAAAAGGAAAAATGATATTATATATCTGTGGCGAAGAATTAATACTGATTTTAATATCGCCGCTTGCAGAACTATCCCATAACAACAAAAAAGTGTTTTCAACGCCTGCATGCCAATTTCTAACAAAATAAAACAACAAAGCGCCCAACAACAGCAAAGAAACCGTTGCCACGGCATTATCATAACGCCGCCGCAGTTTCCATAAGGATAAAAAACCGAGCGCCAACAAACATATAACAATATTTGCGATCATATGAAAAACCTAACAAAAGGAAAAACCAACCTTGAGAAAATAAGTTCAAGACCGGTTAATCCATCAATGTTCTAACATCTTTCACGATTCTAAGGGGAACAGCATATTCTCTGATGACTTCATCATTATCAATTTCAACAATTTGCATTGTTGTAACAGATTTCAAAGGTCCACGTGCACCTTCGGCAATATCATCAAAATAAACCGTGCTTTCATGGCTGCGGTACAACAAAGCATATTGAGAACCGTCATAAACAAACAAAGGATTTTCCGGCCCACCGCTGCGTTGTTGAATAATCATCAGGATTTCCCCTTTATCATTTTGTAAAATATCATATCTGCTTTTTGAGTTATGGGAAGCTTTATTTTCAGCCATTTTAAACCTCTATAAACATTTATTTTCACCACAATTATGATTGAACATAACACACAATTATTAATAAATAAACAGCAATTTCACTTTTTTTAACTTTTTTTATTTTTTTTATTGACACCTGATTTTTTATCATCTATATATCAGCACATCAAATTGAGGGCTCGTAGCTCAGTCGGTAGAGCATTTGACTTTTAATCAAAGGGTCATGGGTTCGAATCCCGTCGGGCTCACCAATAAAA
>CALXZJ010000040.1 GCA_944393235.1 uncultured Alphaproteobacteria bacterium
AGCGAGGAGGAAAATCCTAGCGTACATAAGACGTACGTGAATTTTCCGACTTCGCGTAAAAGCGCTTTAGATGTGCCATTATACGCGATTTCTTCAGGGCGGTCTATGGTGGAGATGCTCGGCGTGCTGGCTATTATCGGGGTGCTGAGCGTTGGCGCTATTGCCGGTTATTCCAAAGCAATGTTTAAGTATAAACTCAACAAACAAGCCGAATCTTTTAACATGCTATTAAACAATGCCATACAGCTTAAACCTGAACTCAATCGTGCTTTTAATGGAACAGATGCTTTTACTGCAGAGTTGTTCGACAAGCTCAACCTTATTCCTGATGGTATGAGCATAAATAATAATGTTATTCACGATATTTTTAATAATGATATACGTATCGCATATTACCATCACCAAAATGCTCAAGCTGGTTCAAATGAATATTACATCAGCATGTCTGTTAATCGTTCCGGAAACAAATCTACCGGAGAATTCAAGGAAATCTGCCGCAACATTATTACTATTGCCAAAGAAAATTCAGGCAACTTATTATCCATTCAGATGAGATCCGGACAAGATGAAACCGATATGGATAACTATACGAGTGCTGCACTTTTAGGCGACAATTACTGCGCCAACAATCCAAATCAATGTCTGCGTTATGCCGGTTTAACGGAAATGGATACCTTGTGCAATTCTTGCGATTCTGATGTTTATTGTGCTTTTTACGTATTCATCGACGTAAAGCACTAATCATAACGAAGCATACCAGTTTTTTTAATCATCGCCGATGCGCAGCGCTTCAATAAAAGCGGATTGTGGAACTTCCACCTTGCCGAACTGACGCATACGCTGTTTGCCTTTCTTTTGCTTGTCCAAAAGCTTGCGTTTACGGGTCACGTCGCCGCCGTAACACTTGGCGGTCACATCTTTACGTAGAGCGGAAATTGTTTCGCGCGCCACCACCCGACCGCCGATTGCCGCCTGTATCGGGATTTTGAACAAATGTCTCGGGATTAAATCTTTCAAGCGTTCGCAAATCTGCCGACCTCTGGATTCCGCTTCGCTGCGATGGCACAAAAACGCCAAAGCGTCAACCGGTTCTTCATTAATCAAAATCTGCACTTTAACTAAATCCGATTCCTGATAACCGGTCAACTCATAATCAAAACTGGCATAACCGCTGGTGATGGATTTTAAGCGGTCATAAAAATCAAACACGATTTCGTTTAACGGAATATTATAAACCACCATGGCGCGGCTACCGACATAAGTCAACTCCACCTGCTCACCGCGGCGTTCGGTGCAAAGTTTCAAAACCGCACCGAGATAAGTGTCCGGCACCAAAATCGTGGCTTTGACCATCGGTTCCTCAATAGAGCGCACTGTACTTAAATCAGGCATATCCGCCGGATTGTGCAGCATAATTTCCGAACCATCGCTCATATGGATTTTATAAGCCACCGACGGTGCCGTCGTGATGATATCCAAATCAAACTCACGCCCGATTCGCTCCTGAATAATTTCCATATGCAACAGCCCTAAAAAGCCGCAGCGAAAACCGAGCCCCAACGCCGCCGAATTTTCATTTTGATAATTGATGCTGGCATCGTTTAATTTGAGTTTGGCTAACGCGTCTTTTAAGGCTTCGTACTGACTGGAATCCACCGGGAAGATGGAGCAAAACACCACCGGAACGGAAGGCTTGAACCCGGGCAAAGCTTCCGCGCACGGTGTTTTGTCGTTGGTAATGGTGTCACCCACCCGACAATCCGAAACGCTCTTAATACTGGCGGTAATAAAGCCGACTTCACCCGGATACAAAGCGTCTATATCCTGCATTTTGGGTGTAAAAATCCCTACTTTATCAACGCTGTAAGCCGCGCCGTTTGACATCATGCGGATAGGCGTTTTTTTCCTTAACACGCCATCTTTGATGCGCACCAAAATAATCACGCCCAAATACGAATCATACCAACTGTCAATCAATAGTGCTTTTAACGGGGCTTCCGCATCGCCAATCGGCGCCGGCAACCGCTGCACGATGGCTTCCAACAACGCCGGCACGCCCAAACCGGTTTTACCCGATGTTTCCACCGCATCCGATGCATCCAGACCGATAACATCTTCAATCTGCCTTTTGACTTTCTCCGGATCAGCCGACGGCAAGTCAATTTTGTTTAAAACCGGCACGATTTCATGATTATTTTCAATCGCCAAATAAACATTTGCCAAGGTTTGTGCCTCAACCCCTTGCGTGGCATCCACCACCAAAACCGACCCCTCACATGAAGCAAGCGAGCGCGAAACCTCATAAGAAAAATCCACATGTCCGGGGGTATCCATCAAATTAAGCTGATAGTTTTTGCCGTCTTGGGCTTGATAATTGAGCCGTACGGTTTGCGCTTTGATGGTGATACCGCGTTCTTTTTCGATATCCATTGAATCCAAAACCTGATCGGTCATTTCCCGATGCGTCAACCCGCCGCAGTATTCTATCATACGGTCGGCAAGCGTGGATTTTCCATGGTCAATATGGGCAATAATCGCAAAGTTTCTAATCAGGCTCAATTCAGTCATTTATCATTCCTTTATGCATATTTATCACATAGATAAATGAAATTTTTACTTAAGGCAATATAATATTGAAAAAATCCGTAAAATATGTTTTAATAAGCAATAGTATTTTAAGGAGGCTCACATGAAAAAGATGATTGATGTTGATTTCGGTTCTTCACGCTATGACGAACTGGTCGAGTTGCGCTACAAAGTTTTGCTTGAGCCTCTGGGGCTTAAATTTTTAGATTCGTTCCGTGATAAAGAAGCAACTTATCTGCACATCGGCTGCATCGAAAGCCTGGATGACAGGCTTGTCGGCGGGCTGATTTTAGCGCCGGTCAACGATAAAGAAATCCGTTTAATGCAAGTTGCGGTTGACCCTGTTTATCAAGGCGAAGGCATCGGTCGCCAGTTGGTTGCTTATGCCGAAAAACGTGCCAAAGAAGCCGGCTTCTCAAAAATTGTCATGCACGCCATGCTCTCCGTTGTCAATTTTTATGAAAAACTCGGCTACAAACAAGACGGCGATTTATTTGAAGAACAAAGCTTAACCTTCGCCAAGATGGTCAAAAAACTCTAATCGGAGAAGAAAAATGTCCCCTGCCGCAAACACCCCTGACACACTATCTGAAATTTTTGATAAATATCGTCGGGCGGCAATTTGCGGCGATTACACAATAGACACGCAACCAATATCTTGGTTTTATTTATGTGCTTTAGCCGGCACCACCCCGGAAAATGAAAGCCTGCCCGAACATAAAGAACAATGGAAACGTTTATATGACCGAGTACCGAAAAAATATCGCGATGCCGTTATCTTCATTGAAAACACCATGGCAGACAGATACAAAATCGATGCCGATTGCAATGATGATGAACTCATGCTGAAAACGGCACAAAACTTCCAGGAGATTTTAAAAAAAGTTCCCAATAACGGTGGAGAAAACACCATCGTCCGACAAGAAATTTTAAACCATCTTTACAGCATATACGAACAATATTCCCCGGGAAATCAACAAATCCGTTTTGCCATTTTAAAACAAATGGTAAGAGAAATCAAACATAACGACGGTTCATTTGACCATAACCCGCTTAACATTACTGCTCGCCGCATGGAATATTTTATGCGTAATATGCCTATCAAAGAACGTTATGCTCTATTACTGGAAATTGAGAAAAAAACCATTGATCGGACGCGTTACAACTACACATACTTAAAAAAACTCTTGTCCCAAGAATATGAAATAGAAAAGAACGAACAAAAACAACAAGAACGCGAAACAAATCAACAACGCTATCAACAAATTCGTCAAACGGATTTACCTTCTGCTCAAGATAATCAAACCAAAATTAAATTATACAAAGAGCTTTTAGCACTCATCAAAGATCAAGAATGGGGACGTACCCGCAAATTCAATGAAAAAAAGACCATATACAATCACCTAATCCCACTCTATCAAGCCGAAGGCATGTATGAAGAAGCCCAAAAAGCAAAAATAGAACGCCAACGCTTTATTGATGCAAGCAACGCCAGTCGGGAAGCCGCCCGCATAAAGGGATATAAATACAAAACAAAAAATGAGCGTTAAACCGTAAAGATAACCGTTTTTTCAAACCCCTAATCTTCCAAATAAAGATTACTTTTTTTATAATTATTAATGGCATAACGCGTTAAAACGCCGATAATGGCAGCAACCGGCACGGCAATCATCAAGCCTAAAAAGCCCAACAACACACCACCGGCCAGCAAGGCAAACATAACCCAAACCGGGTGCAGACCAACATTATCGCCCACCAGTTTCGGCGTTAAGAAATTGCCCTCCACAAATTGTCCGATAACAAATACGGCAATAACTTCCAACACTTTGGTATAATCATTAAATTGTGCCAACGCAAGAACCACGCTGACCACAAAACCGGAAATACTGCCGACATATGGAATAAAAGAAATCAAACCGGCCAAGAAACCGACCAAAATCCCCAACTCCAAGCCAACCAGTTTTAAGCCGATGGAATAATATGTCCCTAAAATAACACAAACACTGAATTGTCCGCGGATAAAACCGGACAAAGCCCGGTCAATCTGCCGGAATTGCTCGCGGATTGTTTTCTTTGATTTGCGCGGCAGCAAGGCATCCACTTTCTCAACAAATTTATCCCAATCTCGCAGCATATAAAAAGCGACAACCGGCGTCACCAACAAAAGCGAAATCAAGTTTATAAGCGCAAAACCGTTATTAATCAGCCCTTTTAAGAGCCGTCCGCCAAATTGCAACCCGCTTGTCATGTTTTCTTTAAGCATTGCTTTAATATTGGCAATTTCCAAACTTGGGAATCTTTCTTGCAAACCGGTCAATACCGGTTCGGCTCTTTTAATAAAAGAAGAAATATATTGCGGCGCGGCATTAACAAACAATGTCAACTGTTCATTAATCATTCCAAACAACAAAATTATTGCCGGCACGGCAATCAAAATCACCACGGTAAAAACCAAAACCGTCGCCCATGTTCTGGACATTCCCCATTTTTCAAAACGGCTTGCCAACGGGTCAAACAAATAGCCCAAAACAATACCGGCGACAAACGGCATCAAAACCGAACGCAAAACATAAACCGCCACGCAAAACAACAAAAACAACGCCAGCCACACATGCCAATTATGATGATCAGGCATTGCAAAACTTTTGATTTTATTTTGTTTTATTTTATCCGTTATATTTAAGGCGTTTTTATTTTCTTTCGTTACGGATAAAGGCTTTTCGGTTTTATTCGTTCCTTTCTGCCTCTGTGCCACATCTTTTAGAAGAGCTGTTTCCAAAGCATAGTCATTTAATTTATTTTTCTGCATAACGCCTCACTTATCGTAAAATATAATTGCCATCAACAATTTGTAAATATATACCGGCATTTCTTAAAGAAGATTTCAACCGATTTTCAGAACCTGAAAATTCAATTTCAATTTTTACCTGATTACCGCCCATGGCAAGCATGCGGACATTTTTAATTTGCGGAACATTGTTTAACCGCTTTTCCATATCAAGCCATTCTGTCAAACGGTCAAAATAATATACAAACACTTGTTTTCCTTGATGCATGCTTTCTGAAACCGTATGACCTTGCATAACAGACGAAATATAACCAACGGATTCGGCAATAGCTTTATCAAAAGGTTCGCCGTCATCAGAAGTAACCATGATTCGTTTTTCTGTGCCGGTAGAAAGCTCTTTGATAATAACAACCAACGTATGCCCGCCGGCACGCACGGCATCAACGCTAAAAATATTTTTAATTCGGTTTGCCGCCGCCAATTGATGATACGTTTTTGTATCAATCGGTTCTGCAGAAAGCAGTTTCCTGTTTACCTCATTGTCTGCAACAACCATAAAATCATATGTGCCGGCTTTAATAAGTCCTTTATCAAGCCACGCTTGACGCCAAACATTACCATCTTCCCAAACAACCTTATCCGGATAAAGCGTATCACTGAAAATCGGAACAATTAACACTTGAGCAGGCGCCGAAACAACTTCTATCATATTGTTTTCCTGCATATATTGTTTCAAAAGATTTTCATTAATTTTAACATTCAAATCCGCCTGATACGTTTTAACGCCGCTGCGTTCTGCCACCACGGAAACCTCTTGAATAAAATGCAACAACTGCTCATCTGTCAACTGATCCAAAGCCGTAACATTATCTATCGTCGTCAAGCGTGCCGCCACTTTCAAGAATGCCTCGCGATGAGCTTTCTTCATAGCGGCATCTTTTGCGGCAGAAGCATTTTCTGCTTCTGTTTCAACATGGACGCCGGCTTCAAAACTAACATCCGCATATACCGCAAGCGGCAACAACAAAACCAGAAATGCAATAGTCCAAAATTTCATTTTTACAAAAATCCTTTCCTGCGACAATATCGGCAATAATGTGGAATGTTATTATACTTTCCTGTAAAAATCAAAACTTTTTTATAGACATTTGCCAAAGATAGTGATTAATTGCAGTATAATTTAATTAATCTCTAACACAAGGACATAAGATATGCTGACAAAATACCTCAGCGGCTTAATTGCAAAAGCCTCAGAAAACATTAAAACCATTGTTCTTCCCGAAGGCGAAGATGAACGGGTTTTAAAAGCCGCCCACATTATCTCCCAAGCCAACGCAGCCAAACTGATTGTTTTTGGCGACACCGCCAAAATTTCAAACTATTTCGCCCAAAACGGCTGGAGTATGGACAATATTGAAGTTTTACAGCCCGAACATTCTCCGCATTTGAAAGAATATACAGATTTGTTATATAATTTGCGCAAAGAAAAAGGGATGACGTATGAACAGGCTGAAAAAATTGCCCGCGATTACACATATTTTGGCACATTAATGGTCAAAGCCGGACACGCCGACGGCATGGTATCAGGCGCCAACCACTCCACTGCCGACACCGTCCGCCCGGCATTGCAAATCATCAAATCAGCGCGCAAAGACCGCAGTGTTTCATCCTTTTTAATCATGATTTCCAATGACACACCGTATTTATTTTCCGATTGCGGCGTTGTCATTAACCCCAATGAAAAAGAATTAGCCGACATTGCCTTAACAGCCGCCGAAACGGCCATTCAATTTGGCATTACCCCTAAAGTTGCCATGTTATCATTTTCCACCCGCGGTTCTGCCAAAGGTGAAACCGTTGATAAAGTCCGCAACGCCACGGCTTTGGCGCAAGAAGCTTTAAAAGCCCCCGAATATCAGGGCTTAGGCATTGAAATTGATGGCGAAATGCAAGCCGATGCGGCCTTAGACAAAGTAGTAGCAGCAAAAAAAGCACCCGACAGCCAGGTTGCCGGTTCTGCCAGAGTTTTGATTTTTCCTAACATTGAAGCCGGAAACATCGGTTATAAACTTTTGCAACGTTTAGGCGGCTGTGAGGCATACGGTCCGATGCTGCAAGGCTTGAACGCCCCGATTAATGATTTGTCGCGCGGTGCATTTGCCGAAGACATCGCCGGCGTGATTGCCATCACTTGTTTACAAGCCACACATCAACAAAATAAGGATTAAATCATGAAAAAAATTCTCGTATTAAATTCCGGATCATCCTCATTAAAATACCAATTATTCAACGTTAATGGTGAAAATTATGAAGTCATAGCCAAAGGGGTTGCCGACCGGATTGGCATTCATAATTCTTTCGTCACCTTAAAAATCGGCGAAAACAAGCAAACCAAAGAAGTTGAACTTCCAACCCATTCGGAAGCCATCAGTGAAGTTTTACAAATACTCTTAAGTGGTCCGTTAAAAAGCATGGACGAATTAAGCGCCGTCGGTCACCGAATTGTTCATGGTGGGGAAATATTTAAAACATCGGCGTTGGTTGATGAAAAAGTAATTGAAGAAATCGAACAACTTTCCGAGCTTGCCCCGCTGCATAATCCTGCAAGCGCTGCCGGTATCCGTGCAGTCAAAAAACTATTGCCGAACATTCCGCAAGTGGTTGTTTTTGACACAGCCTTTCACCAAACCATGCAAAAAGAAGCTTTCCTTTATGCACTGCCCAAAGAGCAATACCTTGAACATAAAATCCGCCGTTACGGGTTTCATGGAACATCACATGCTTATGTCGCTCAAAAAGCAGCCGAGCTGATTGGCAAAAAAGGCAAAATCATCACCTGCCATTTAGGCAACGGAGCTTCCATTACTGCCGTTGAAGATGGCAAATGTATCGACACTTCCATGGGGTTCACACCTTTAGCCGGCATTGTTATGGGCACCCGTTGCGGCGATATTGATCCTTACATTCCGCTTTACATTATGAAAACGCAAAACAAAACCATTGACGAAGTTAATACTTTGATGAACAAACAAAGCGGCATGTTCGGTCTTTGCGGATTTTCCGACAACCGCGATGTTGAAGCGCACTACTTAAATGGCGAACAAGATGCCATAGACGCCATGAATGTATATATTCATACAATTTTACGTTTTATCGGCGCTTACATTGCAATTTTAGGCGGCGTCGATGCCATTGTCTTCACCGCCGGTGTCGGCGAAAATGGTTCCATTGTCCGCAAACTTGTGGTTGAACGTTTAGCTTACCTCGGCATTACATTGAATGAAGAAAACAACAAAAAACGCGGACAAACCGTAGAAATTTCAACCGCTGATTCGAAAATTCGTGTTTTCGTTATTCCAACCGATGAAGAACTCATGATTGCTAAAGACACCATGAAATTAGCTTTCAAATAAACGATAATAATTTTTTTGCATTACTGCCGGGTTTCCGGCAGTTTTTTTTTATTTTTTTCTTGCATAAAACAAAACTTCGGATTATCCATATAAATATCAGGTAAGCTTAAATTTAAAGGATAAAGCGCAATGTTCAACATATCAGAATTCATTCGCACCAACCGAGCTTATTTTATATGGGGAATGTTCTTAGGCCTGTTATATATGTTCCGCAACATGTTTGGGCTTATTTTCATTACGTTTATCATGTGCTTTATTGCTTCAAGCATCTCTCACAAGATCCGCCGCAAATACCATTTAAACCGTCGAACCATTGTTATCAGCATATATATTTTATTTTTAATGGGTGTATGTGCATTTTTAATGTTTATACCGCCGCGCCTGTTATCTGAGACCATCAATTTTACCGAGCAGCTACCCAAAAGCATGTCATCGGTGCGTATTTGGTTTAACGACAACTTAAGTCAAAACGAAATCGTAGCGCCGCTTCTGCCGCAAATCAAAGAAGCATTATCTCCCGAAACTGTTGTTGTCAGCGCATGGAACATTGTTCGTGGCTTGCTTGAAAAAGGTCTGCACTATTTTGGCTGGTTTTTCTTAGCCATGCTGTTTAGTTTTCTCATTATGTTTGATTTACCCGAACTTTCTCGCGGCATGCGCCGGCTGCGCTTTACGCGTTTAGCAGAATACTATCGAGAAACCGCAGACAGTATCATTTTATTTGCTAAAGTCGTCGGGGAAAATTTTCGTGCTCAGCTGCTAATTTCCGCCATCAACACGGCATTAACCGCGATTGGGCTGTATTTTCTTGGCATCAAAGCCATTGCATTGTTATGCACAATTGTCTTTATGTGTGGGCTCATTCCGGTATTAGGGATGTGGATATCTTCAGTACCAATTATCTTAATGGCCATCAACAACGGCGGCATGGCGCTTGGACTTTGGGCTTTGCTAATGATTATTGCCATTCATATGTTAGAAGCCTACGTTCTAAACCCACGGATTGTATCATCATTTATGCATATCAATCCGGTCATGACACTTATCATTTTATACATTGCACATAGTCTGATTGGCTTATGGGGTATGTTGTTAGGTGTCCCGATTGCTGTTTATATATACCGCAAAATCAACAAACCTGTTGAAAACCCCAAAGACATTTTATTTTAAGGCTAACATAATTAACGGTTCAAACTATAATTGCTTGCCAACAAGACATTTGGCTGATTTTTTTCCATAGACAAAACGCCGCTAATAACGGATGGGTGTAAAATATCTTTAACTTTCGGACATTCTTTTCCGCGGCAAGCAACGCTATAACGAGTTTTTTTAGCCTTTTCCATATTTTCAGCCAGTAAATCATAACGAAAATAAGCAAATCCGTCTTTATCAAGCTTTAATTTTTTTCCTTCGTACACGCAAACATCTTTAGTTTTTAAGTTATAACACCCTTCTGCTGTCAAATTCATCAAATCAGAAACTTTAAGATCACCTTTAAGCAGCGCTCCCATAAAATAAAATCGCGACAGCAAACCTTTTTGAACTCTAAAACCTGTCAGATAACGCGCCAAATCTTCACCTTTTTTACCACTATTTAGTGCTTTTAAATAATCTGATTTTTTAAAATTAGTTGAACCAATCACATAAGCAAAATTGCAAGTAGCCACCATTGTTGCTTCATCCATTGGCACTTTCACATTTTCCTGTATTTGTTTTAAAAGCTCAAACTGCAAATAACGTTCTTTTTGGATATCTGCCTCTTTCATAGATATGGTATCGCCCATTTTAACCGGCGTTGTCTTTCGGCTGCCGTTCCCGTTTTCATCCAAATAATAAGTGCAGCCATAACCGATGGTCGGCACACCGCCGCCGTCTTTAAAAGCTTTTGCCGCAAAATTTTCGGCAAATGCCAAACTTGTTTTAATAGCATCATGGCAACGTTCAAACATTTGCTCATTGGTAAGAGGTTTTTCAGAAGGTGTGTCTTTATTTTTCAGTTCTGTTTTTTCTTTTAGTTGATTATTATCAACCTGATCACTAAGTTGAAAAGCAGTATAAACAGCACCGGTAATAGTTGTCGTCAACATAACGCTGACAGCCCAACGGCGGGCTTTAAGCTTTAGATCGTTAAGATTTAAATTTTTAAGATTATTAGTCGCTTTAACAGCATTTTGCGCCAAAAAGCGCCCAACTTTTTTAGTAATATAAATTGCTTGATCGCGCGCCAATTTCAATTCATGCTCATAATGTGCTCGCTGCATATCGCGCACCTGAGCAATTCCGATAAATGTCTGATACGGTCGTTCCGGATAAGCTTCCGCCAAATACTTAGACAAGCGAATAGCTTTAATATACTTTTTTTCAGCGCGTTTAAAAATCCGATGTGCCACTTCCTGCGGCGAAACCTTTTTATTGCGTAAATCATAAGGCACCACCAATTTACGATGTTTATCATTATCATGCCAACTGATATATTGCACCGGAAGATTATATTTTTTATAAGCCAAATAATCACGCCGCATAATATCAAAAAAATCATCTAAAAAGGCTTTTTTATAATCTTGAAAATCACGCACATAGGCATACGGAATAAGATACTTTTTCCCGTGCAAACACATGAAGACAGGCTCTTGTTTGGCTGCATGATATTCCGATTTTAAAAAATCTGCCAAGTTTTCTTTCATGGTTTAAGCACCTTAATATTTATCTTAATTTGAATTATACGCCAATTCATAAATTTTGTCAAACCGATTTCTTGGCTTTTTCTAAGCAGAATGCCGCAACCATATAACCAATCTATCCACACTTCAAAACCTTTTGCCATCACTGCCGCACGATTCTATCTTCTCTGTCACGCCACCGACGCGCGATCGTGCGGTGGTTAAGGCGTCTTTTGGGAGCCCCTAAACTCGCCGACGTCGTCGGCTCATGGGGTAACGGGATGTGCGGGTTGTCGGCAATAGTATAACAGTAAATAATAAGTAGAAACTTATCCCCACCAGACTCTTTAAAATTGCAAAAAAAAAAAACGGTTTAGAATACCGCGTAAATACATTTATTTTGCTTTTCTTAGGAGTTTTTTATGATACAAAGTATTTTTTCATTCTTGCGCAGAGGGCTGCAGGTACGCCGTAACTTTTCGACGACGTGTACAACATTAGGTACACGAGGAGAAAAGTTGCAAGCAGATGCGGCTCTATGC
>CALXZJ010000041.1 GCA_944393235.1 uncultured Alphaproteobacteria bacterium
GTCGCTCGGCTCACTCAATAACAAAACGGCGTCTCTTGCGGTAAAAACAACCGCTACTCCGGTTGTTTTTATCCTCGAGCTCGCGATGTCGCTCCTTGAGCCTGCACTATCCAAACCAATAAAAAAAGCCCGCACAAGGCGGACTTTTTTTATTGGCGGGAGTGACGAGGCTCGAACTCGCGACCTCTGCCGTGACAGGGCAGCGTTCTAACCAACTGAACCACACCCCCGTGGACGATATGTCTTATACACTGCTTTTTTTTATATTGCAACAAAAAAATGCAATATTTTTTTATTTTGTTAAAATGCTTATGTCGTTATGCCGCAAAGCGGCTGAATCCGGCAGTAAAGTTTGTCTCGGCAGCGTGGTTTATTTTTTGTTTTGAATAAGATGCTCTAAAAAAGTTCCGGTAGTCGGTTTGTCTTTTTTATATTTGTAAGTCAGTTTATGCACGGAATTTTTTTGTTTGATGGCTGAAAATTCAGTTTCTTTAAACGGTTTTAGTAAACTATCAGCCAAATCATAACAATCCGAATCGTATAAAACCGGTACTTTTTCCCATTCTTGGCGGCAGGCGGGGCTTTCTTCAATCATTAAATCAAAAAACAGATGATATAAAAAGTAATTTAGCATGCGGTTTTCATGCTGCCAATATGCAAACATCAGATTTTGCATGTTTTCCATTAAAGGATGATGCGGCGCAGATTGTAGCAGCCAACTGTTGTTTTTGAGATGAATGTTTGAGTGGTAGGCAAAAAACTCAGAATCGGTGATTTTTTTATCTAACGGGGCAGAGAGAAAAACCGTGGCGTCAAGCCAGATGCCGCCATATTGTTTTAACAGGCTTATACGCAAAATGTCTGAAAATTGTATGTTGGTGATGCGGCCTTTTTTCTTCTTTTTATAAATATAATCCGGAAAAGTTATGTATTGCGACATGTTGTCGTTGGTAATTAAGATGATTTCATAATCGGGCATTTGCCTGCGAACGCTTTGAATGCAGCTTTTGACAATGTCGGGAGCGTTTTCTTCGCCCTGAAGCCAGCAAATCCAAATTTTTTTGACAGGGGTTGTTTGGGGCGTGTGCCGGGTGAGGGTTGTGTCAATGGCGTATAAATATCGTTTGAGGTATTTTTTTTCGGCTTTGGTGGTCCATTCTTTTAATTTTTGTTTGCGCTGCTTTTTGTCTTGATAACGGATTGCAACCCAAAGGCGCAGCAAAAGCTTGTATAAAACGGTTTTGAAATAAGATAACTTTCTTAACATGATTTCCTCTTTCTGAACTGCTTTAGATATTTTATCTCTTCTTGTTCCTGCAAAACAAGTTCGCTTATCGGGGTTTGAAGCCATTTTACGTTTTCTTTGATGACTTTTGCCGGAATGCCGGCAATCAGCGTGTTGGGTTTGGAAAACTTTTTGTTGACCAATGCACAAGCGGCAACCACTGTCCCGGAAGCTAAAAAGGTGTTTTTTAAGATGACGCTGCGGGTGGCAATCCAAACATTATCGCTTATGATAACATCTTTTGACGGGTTTAGGATTCTGCCTTGCTTATCAACCAAAGGCTGCCCGTCGGAGGTTCTTATGATGACATCTTTGGCAATGTGAACGCCGTTGCCGATTTGTAATTTTGTTTTGCCGCCGTTTGCAACAGCATAAAACCCGCCGGTCATGATTTCACAGTTTTTACCAATTGATATTTCTGAGCTATTGCCTAATATTATTTCTCCGGTAAAAGGGTAGGAAGATTGTCCGATTTTGAAGGTGTTTTGATTTCCTTTTATGATAACCTTAAAATGGCTGAAGGTTATGGGATATTCAATTTCAACGGTGTTGTTATCGCCTTTAAATCTGATAGATAGTCCGGCAATCGGTGCGAAAAGGCTTAGTTCTTTTTTTATGCCGTTTTTAATGACATATATTTTGTTGTTTGGGTATTTGAGGTAAGCTATCAGCCTTTTCCGTATTTGGCTGTGCGGATAAATGATTGATAAAATTTTTAAGCAGATTCTTTTTATGATGGTCATTTTTCTTTATCTTTCCGTATTTCTAAATCAGCCGGCAGGTGGTTGTCGACCTTTTCTTGAAGTTTTTTGTAGTTTTCATAAATCCGCTTTTTTAATGAAGATGAGCTGATGCCATCGCCATACGGAAAATATACCACATCAACGCCTTGTTCTTGCAGATAATCGTATTTTCCGACCCAATCATCGCCAACAACGAATATGTCAAAATGCAGCTTCTTGACTTTGTTGGTGTGGTCTAGTGATTTTTGCGGAATGACAATGTCCGGGCCTTTGATGGCTTTCATTAAAGCCAGCCTTTCTTCAAACGGAATAATCGGTTGCGATTTATAAGAGGCAACCAATTCATCGGTGTTGACCCCGACAATTAGTATGTCTCCTAAGGCTCGGGCGTATTCAATCATCTTCAAATGATTGTAATGCAGCATGTCAAAAGTTCCGGAGGTGTATACAACAGTTTTTCCGTTAATCATGTTTGAGTTCCTCTATTGTTTGAGCTAAGGCTTGAGCCATTGCTTTGATGTCTTGAGATGTGATGTTGCCAAAGTTGCCGATGCGGAAAAGCGTGTGTTGCAGGCTGCCGCCGGAAGGGGCAATTTCAATGTTGTGCTTTTGCGACATAATCCGCACAATTTCGGCGGCATCGTATTGTGTGGTCTTGATTGCCGTGACACAGCTTGCCGGATGCTCGGCAAAAACTTCAAAACCTAAACTTTTTATGGCAGAGCGGACTTCCTCGGTTAATGCAAAATATCGCTTTTGGAAGTTCTCTAACCCTTCATTAACAATTTTTTCTAACCGACGTTCAAGCTGGTAAACCAGGCTGACTGCCGGTGTGAATGGTGTTTGGTTTCTTTGGTGATCTTTGAGGTGTTCCAGTATGTCAAAATAAAAACTTCTTAATTTGGATTTTGTCGCAAATTCAACCGCTTTTGGGCTTACTGCCATAAACCCTAAACCAGGGGGAATGGCTAAAGCTTTTTGCGAGGCAGAAACCACAACATCTAACCTCCATTCGTCCATCTTTAACGGTTCGACGCCCAAGGCGCTGACGCAGTCTGATACATACAATATGTCCGGATACTGTTTGAGCAGCGTTCCGATTGCTGCTAAATCGGTTAAGGCTCCCGAAGAGGTTTCATCAAGTGTGGTATATAAGGCTTTGGCGTTCGGGTGCTTTTGTATAGCCTCGGAAATTTGTTGAATGGTAACGCTTTTGCCGAATTCTACTTTTATTTCATGTACGATTATGCCGTAGCGCAATGCTATGTCAACCCAGCGTTGTCCGAACGAACCGCCGTTGACAACAATAATTTCGTCGGTAGGGGATAAAAAATTGTTGATGGCGGCATCTAATGTGCCGGTGCCGGATGAGGCAAAAAATACAACCGGATTTTTGGTTTGAAACAAATATTGCAGGTTTGCAAAAATTTTTTGCAGGCGGGCTGAAAATTCCGGCGTACGCATATAAACCTGAGGTTTGCTTCCAAGTGCTAAAATTTCTTCTTCTATTTCTGTTGGACCGACAATCATAAGTTTTTTATGCATTTTTTGTTTCTCCGAGAAATTTTTTTAATTTAATCATGTCTTCAAGTTTTATTTGCGAAAGGTCATTATGGGTGTTTATTTTTGACGGCAGAGCCATATAATCTTTGTATAAATATGTTAGGTATAAATCCGGTTGGTTGACCGAAGGAAAAAGGCTCCCTTCAAAGGAAATTGTTTTGAGCGGGAAAATGATGTCATAATCAAAAACCGTAATGTCATGAATTTCATGATAAAATTCAATCCCGAAAAAAATTTTTGGTTTTATGTCGGAAACTTTTGCCAAATGGGAAATGTTGTCATCTCTTAATTTGATGAAACTGTCGAAATATTCTTCTTTGGAAAGCTTTTTATGTTTTTTTATGTTTTTCTTGTGGCGTAAAATCAGGGATTTTATGTTGTCTGAAAAATCACGCTTTTGTTGCTCGTCCATTTCTTGGTAGCAGAAATCACACGGGAAAATATCTATGAATATGTTTGGAATGTCTTTGCTGCAAACTTTTAACACAACGCTTGAGCCTAATTTGTTACAGGCTTTTGTCAGGAAAAGATTGTTCTTAGCGCCGTTGAAAGTTTTTATGAATTTTTCATAATCTTGGCGCGGCATGCTGATGTCAATATCATCATCCCACGGAATAAAGCCTTGGTGTCGGACAGCGCCTAGTAAGGCACCGAAATCAAGCCAATAAGTAATGTTGTTTTGTTTACAAAAAGCATCGATTTCTTTTAAGATTTTGAGGGTTGCTAATTGAAGGTCGCGCAAAACACCTTTTGCCGGAGGAATTTTGGTAATATCCAGATTGGCTTTGAAGAAACTTTCAATCTGGCAAACTCTTTCAAAAGTGTTTTTCTTTTTGTAAGTGGCAATGCGTTTGCCAAAAACGTAGACGATGTATTTTTGTTTTCTTTTTTCTATTTTGAACATTTTTATTCCTTATTTATGAGGTTTTGAACTTTTTGAACAAATGTTGCTTTATCAAAGTTTTTGATATGCTTGTCAGCGTTTTGAATGTATTGTTCTTTGTTGATTTTTTGGTTGTGGTATTTTTCTAATATCTGAGCCAGTTGTTCGGCATTGCATGGTTCAAACAAAATCCCGCATTTGCCGTTTTCCAAAATTTCATCCGGGCCATCTTCGCAGTTGCTGGCAATGACTAAAGTTCTGCAAATCTGCCCTTCAATCAAGACAGTTGGCAGCCCTTCGTTGAAAGAGCATAAGATTAAAGCTTCTGCATTTTTCATCCAGCAAAAGGGATTTGATTGGTTGCCCAAAAAATGAATTTTGTTTTGTAAACCGCGGGTTTGAACTTGTTGCCGGTAAAAATCAAACAGTTCTCCATGACCGATAAAAACTAAATTTATCGGAGATTTTGTTTTTTCATAAAAAATTTTGTAAGCATTTAGCATGGTTTGAATGTCTTTGTCGGCGCTGATTCTGCTAACGTGCAAAAAATATGGCCGGTATTGCTTGAGCTGCGGTTCAGCTTCTTTAGATTTGCGAACAATTGCCGGTATATCAAAAGGGTTGCGGATAACAACGACTTTTTCTTTTGCTGCCGGAAAATGTTGTATGGTTTGGCGCTTAAAACTTTCAGTTAAACATATTAAGTTGTTGTAGTCTAGCAAACGATAGGTCTTGAATTTGTTTTTTTTAAAGAATCGACTGAAGGCGCCGTGAACCCAGACGAACTTTTTTTGATGCGGCAGCGTTTTGATGCGCCATACCTTGGAAGAACCGTTTTTAAAATCAATCAAGCAGTCATAAGTTTCAAAATTGGGGATATGTTTGGAGATGTCTTTTAAAAGATATAAATTTAAATTTCTTTTTAAGACGTATAAGATTTTTTTGAAAGGTGAAGATGGCTTTTTTTCACCGACTAAATGCCACAAATCATTGGTGTTGAGTTGCTTGATGCGGGGATTAATTTGTTGATACAGGTGGTTTTGTTCTAAGAAACCGGTCCAGACAATTAAAACTTCATTTCCTTGTTTTTGCAGTTCGTTCACGGTTGTGACCAAAATTTGTTCAACACCGCCGACAATAAAGTCTTTTATGAAAAATATGAGCTTTTTTTGCATTGTATGGATATTCCAAATAAAATTTTATATAAGCATTATGTCGAAATTTGTGTGTTTTTCAAGGTAAAAAAAAGAAACCAACTAATTTGTGTATTATTCACTTTGCTGCTTTTATTTTAGGTGATTGGATGGTGGTTTTTTGCTGATTTGAGCTTCTTGGCTATTACTTTTGATGATGCTGCCGAAAACCATTGCTCCGGTATTGCCCTGAATTTTTACAGCTAAAACAAAAAGGGCTAGAAAACAATCTAACCCTTTGTAAAACTTGGTTGCGGGGGCAGGATTTGAACCTACGACCTTCAGGTTATGAGCGTATTATTATATAGATAATTTAATATCACAAATCATCAGCGATATGCAATAAATATATTGATTTTGCTTATTTTTTATTATAAGATGTATTCCATAATGTAACAGAAAATCACTTTTTTTATTGCAAAAAAATGGCACAGGAGTGGCACAAATGGGTGAAAAATATTTTCCGTCAAAATATACAGGTGTTCGCTATAGGGAACATGCATCCAGAAGAAATGGAATCCGTAAAGACCGTTATTTTATGATACGTTATAAATTTGACGGGAAAACTAAAAACGAAGGTTTTGGTTGGGAAAGTCAAGGATATACTGAGCTGAAAGCTTTTGAAGCGGTTTGTGCTATAAAACAAAACATAAAAAATGGTACAGGATACAAAAGCCTAAAAGAAAAATATGAATTGGCCAATCAGGAAAGAAAAGCAAAAGAAGCAGAAGAAGCTGCAGAAAAAGAAAGAAACATCACTTTTTCTGAATTATGGGATAATATTTATGAACCGATTTACTTATCAAAAAAGATACAGAAAACACAGGTTAATGAAAAATCCTTATACAAAAAATATATTTTTCCAAAAATCGGCGCTTTAAAAATATATGAGATTACTCCCGCAGATATCGAGAGACTAAAAGACTACTTATTTTCTCCGGCTTTACGAGCAAATGGAGAAGAAAAATGCCTAGCTCCGGCTACCGTTAATCATATTTTAGATGTAATACGACAAGTATTTAATAGTGGCATAAATGCCGGAAAATTTTTAAATACAAATCCAGCTTCTAAAGTAAAAAGAATAAAAAAAGATAATCGTCGTATTCGTTTCTTAAGTAAAGAGGAAATCCAGGAACTTCTAGACACTCTTGCACTAATGACAAATTCTCCTTTGCATGATATATGTTTATTGTCTTTAGATACAGGACTGCGGGCAAATGAAATTTTCTCTCTAGAGTGGATGGACGTTAATTTTGAAACCAAAACCCTATCCATAAGAGATCCTAAAGGTATTATTAACAGATACGCTAATATGACCAATAAAGTATATGAAATGCTTGTTCAACGGAAAAATACGGTAGCTGTTTCTTCTTATGTCTTCACAAACACAAAAGGAGAAAAAATAAAAGAAATTTCAAATCAATTTGATAGAGTTGTTGCAAAGCTTGGTTTTAATGATAACATTACGGACACGCGAAATAAAGTTGTATTTCACACTTTAAGGCATACATTTGCAAGTAGGCTAGCTATGGGGGGAGTTGATGTATATACAATAAAAGAACTAATGGGGCATTCTGATATAAAAATGACGATGAGATATATGCACTTAGCTCCGAAAAAATTTCAAGAAGCCATATCCGTAATTGAAGCAGACTAAAATTTTTATATTACCTATAAAGCTAATTATCCTAAATATTCTAAATTTTAAAAATATATTTTATAAAAATCCCGGCAGATTTTGTCGGTCATGTATTATATCGTCAAAAAATGATGGGGGATAAATGTATTTCAAAGGTAAAAAAAGAGGAAAAATTTCAGCTGCTCATTTTCTAAAAAGAAAGGAGAAATAAAATGTTGAAAAACATAAGTCGTATATTTAAGTCTATAAGTAGAAATAAAAATGAAACTAAGTTTATTCCTACAAATGATGTTATAAAATTCGTAAAAAAATCTATGAAAAAATACAGCAAAGTTTATGAGAAGCTCGCAAAGAAATGATTAACCAAGTTATATTCTGTTCTCAATTTTATTATAAAATAACAGCAATATTTTTTTTGTAGACATTCGGAAAATATTGCAATGCTCCGTTTTTTTATTTCCTCGGAAGCCTTGTGTGTGCGGACTAAATAGCTTAAATATTATATTTTCTATAAAAATCTCCTTTTATGATTTTTAAAAGTATCTTATAAAATCCCCGTCAGATTTTGTCGTTAATGCATTATATCGTCAAAAACAACAGAAAAACGGTGATAAAATGTACTTGTATAGAATAGAAACAGATAAAGATAAAAATTTAAGCAGTTTTGAAAAGTTAGAAAAAATCATAAAGAAAGCTCCCTTAGCCGGCACCAATTCTGAACGCCTAAAGCAAGAACTTGAAAACATTAAAGAATTTGGAACGGCAACTGCTTTTTTAACTCTTATGGAATTAAAGAAACAGCACGGAATAAAAATTCCGTCATTTTGTGGATGTCTGCCCTATTCATACATTGCCTATATATTGGATATTACCGAAATTAACCCTGCAAAATATGATTTGTGCTCCTGTTTTTCCGCTCATTGTCCAGAACTAATCTATATTTTAGCTTCCGATAAAAATGACATCAGCAATATAACGGCTGATAGAATTGAAGATCTCTCTTCTTCCGAATATTCAAAAGACGTTATTTTAATGTGGAAAATGGTTAATAATTTTGATGAATTAACCATTGAAAATTTTGAAAAATATATGAGGTTAAAAGAAAAAAACTCAAAAGAAACCTTTAGAAATAAAATTTATAATTCAGATAAGCTTAATATTGAAGACTTATGTAACATAATTGCCGAGCTAAGAATATCCAGATGGGCTAGAAAGGTTTCTCCGCAAGCCATATCCAATATTCCAGATAAATTTTATAATATTTTTTCTCTAATCAACGGCAAGCTTTTATATAAAGAACAACTTTATGAAATATGCAAAAAATTACTTGGTTACGATTATAAACGTTTTTCTAAACTCGCTCTGGCTATTGAGTGCCAAAACCCTTTTACACGACCTTTATTAAAAGGAAATGATGAGGATTTTTTAGCCGAAGTTATAAACAAATCACAATACTTAGAACGGAAAGGAAATATTCTACATCAGGCACTGCTGTTAAGAAAAATATTAAAAAAGCAAAAAGAAAGGAAATCATAATGGACAAGGAAATAAAATTAAATCTTAATAAGTTGTTTTGGTATGTCCTTAGCTGTGAAATTAATAATGATGCCGCTAAATATTATACCCCCTTATTCAACGATAAAGACAAGCAGGAACTTATCAATATTGTTCTGGAAATTCGACTGTCCGGCCGGAATACATGGAGTGAGAGCAGTAAAGCAAAAATAGCTCCCTATCTATTAAAATTTGCTCCTATTCCATATAAGGGCAATTCTTACATTAAACCGGTTACCAATTTAGAAATGCTTGATGCGGAAGAGTGTTATTCAATGCTAAGCAACTGGAACTTTTTCATCAGTGATGCCTTTTTCTTATACAAAAAAGATGATATCCGGGCTTTAATTATGGTTGAAGAGCAAATTGGCATTCCTACACCTAAAATTATCGACCCTAACGACTATTTAACAGCTAAACAAAGAAATACAGTTTTGGCAGAAATGAATGCCCTTATGGCCGAGCAAAGCTAAAATTTTTTTTATATAACACCTGCTTGGATTTACCTTACAAATTTCTCTTTTTGGCAGTTGCTATACCACCGAAGCCTCAATTTTATATTGGGGCTTCACTTATTTCAGGAGAGAGTAATGACAAAAAAGATAATAAAAGAACTTAATGACAATTTTAGAAAAAGCTTTTTAGGTGGACGTGTAATGATAACTCAAAAAGTTCAAATGCTGTCTGCCGAAGCCCAAAGAGAATTATTTGACCGTGTAAAACAGTTTAATGACTTTACAAAAGAAAACGACCCTTACGGAGAACATGACTTCGGAAGTATCAAATTCCAAAACGACATTTATTTTTGGAAGATTGATTATTACGACATCAATTTTTTATATCACAGTCCAGACCCGAGCAACGCTTCTATTACAAATAGAGTTTTGACAATTATGCACGCAGATGAATATTGATTATAAAAAAAGCGGAATGACATTAATATTGTAATTTTTATTTTTTATGTCGTACTTTTAATCAATTAGTAGCTTGTCGTGTTTTAGCTCTCAAATAAATCTATAAATATTGTAAGTTGCCAACATTTTGTTTTTCATTGTCATTTTTCTATATCATTAAAATAAATGTTATTGAAAAATTAATAACGTCTTTGTATAAAAGCATTATAAGCAGAATTAAAAAGGATAATATAATGGATATAACGACAAGGACTAAGATTGATGCAATATGGCAGGGAATGTGGGATAATGGGATGGCTGATGCCAAAACCAATATCACACAGATCACTTACCTTTTATTCATAAAAATGTTGGATGACGCACAGCTTAAAAAAGAAGCAAATGCTAATGCTTTCGGAATCAAAGTTAAGAATCCGACATTTAAAGAAGGTGTTTATATCCAAAATGATGAGATTACCGTCACTTATGAAGATTTACGCTGGCATAATTTCGTGCATTACTCAACTGAAAAAATGTATACCATAGTTAAAGATTATGTCTTTAAGTTTATAAGAGAGATGCATAACGGCGAAAATAATGCTTTTGCAAGATTTATGACCGATGCAAAGCTTGATATACCAAGCGGTAAAATTCTTGAAAAAGTTATTAGAGGTTTAGATGATAACGAGCTAAGCCTTGATAATAAAGAAATTATGGGCGATGTTTACGAATATTTGCTTGCAAAACTTTCGGTAAATGGAACAAACGGACAATTTCGCACACCGCGCCATATTATCAGTATGATGGTTAATCTTATGCAACCAAAACTCGGCGAGGTAATTTGTGACCCTGCCATGGGTAGTGCCGGCTTTCTTATGGAATCTGCAAAATACATTCATGCACACCAAAAAAGCGAGCTAAACGATACCGAAAACAGAAGAAAATTTAATTCTGAAATGTTTTACGGCAACGAAACAGATCCGGATATGCTTCGCATCGGTACAATGAATATGACTTTACACGATGTTTCTGATCCGCAAATTTTTTATAAAAACTCATTAACTGATGACAATAAAGATGAGTACAAATATGATTTAATTTTAGCAAATCCGCCGTTTAGCGGTTCTTTAGATGCTAACGACTTGGCAAAATCATTAAAAGACATTTGCCCTTCAAAATCTACCGAATTGTTATTTATTGCCTTATTTTTAAGAAGTTTAAAAATTGGCGGCAGATGCACTTCAATTGTGCCTGTCGGCGTTGTTAATAATACCAATGAAAAGGCCTATACAATTATTCGTAAAGAGTTAGTGGAGAATCAACGTCTAAGAGCCATTATTTATATGCCAAGCGGCGTATTTAAGCCATATTCAGGCGTTCAAACAGCCATTATCATTTTTGATAAAACAGGTAACGGCGGAACAGATAAAGTTTGGTTATATAATATGGAAGCAGCAACAGATTCTGCAAATAATGATATATATAATGACACCATACTAAACATTAATGAAGGTAATATTGAAATTTTAAGCGCAATAACTGATGCTGCTGCTCCAACAGGTACAACAAATATCGGTACGAAAGATACAACTGCAACAGTTGTAGCTAACGCAATTACTCAAAAGGCACTTAATATCAATAACGGTTCAAGTTTAGCTATCAATGCTGACGGGTTAAAAATAGCTGATACTATTAATAACCTAGGCTCAATTGCACTAGGGGATGGAACACTAACCTCTGCAATTGACGGCACAGGCGGAACAACTGTTATAGACGGTAACGTAACCTTAGCTAATAATCTTACTAACCAAAATGTTGAAATCACAAATGGCAGCTTGATTGCAAATTCTGCAACAGATTATATAGGCTCAACCAATAATTTAACAATCAAAAACAACGGTATTTTAGACCTTTCAAGCGAAGATAAATCAATTAATACAGTTACACTTAATAATTTAACTGTTGATAATTCAGCAACAAATGCTCATGTACGGTAAAGAAGCAAGCAACCGAAAACAATAGATAGACCGCCAGCACTACACTATTCCGAACCA
>CALXZJ010000042.1 GCA_944393235.1 uncultured Alphaproteobacteria bacterium
AGAATGAGTCGTATAAGGGGTTTTGAGGGGAAATTTTATGCTTTTACACCATCTTTTTTGTTCTTTTGACCTTTTTGTATCTGCCGCAGGTATCAGACGCTTTAAAATACCTCCCACTCTTTTTATTTCGCCTTTTATCTTCGCGGCAGACCCTTTCGTTTCTTTTTCTATTATTAAGGAGTGTTCTCATGTCTATTAAATCTTTTTCTTATTCTCTGGCAGCCGTTTTGTTATCTTCCACTTCGGCTTTCGCCATGACCTGCCTTAACGATTACAGCGGCACTTCAGGTTGCGCCGGTAACCAAACCCCAGCAGGTGATTGCTCGACGCTTGGCTATTCCAAAGCTAATGTCGACGGTTGTGTGAAATATCTTTATTGTCCTTTTGATACTTCCTATAAAAGATGCATCACGCAAAAAGCTATGGACTGTTCGGATTATCCTTTAACCAAATGTCCTGATAACGGATTTTGTTCTGAATGTAATGACGGTTCAACCACTAAATATAAACTCGATAGATGCGATAATTGCTTTTCTCAAATTTCTGTTAATGGTGGTATGTGTTCGCGCAACTACCAATATGACAAATGCCCGACCGATGCCGGGGCGGCAACTTGCTCTGAATGTACTTATTCCGGTAAAACCGTTTATAACATCCTGACCTGTAAACCGGGATATACACTCAATGGCGTTGTCTCAAACAGCAGAACCTGCGTTAAAATTGCCGATTGTGATACATTGAGTGAATGTCAATCAAAAATTCCGCAAGACGGAACGACCACTTGGGATTATTGGGATTTAAAAGGTAACTATTCTACAGATACAAAAGCCGGCGATGCCACACAAATTTGTCGTTACCAAACTGTCGATGGGTCTACTTGTTACAAACCCGAACAGATAAATTGTGCGGATATTGATTCCCTTTACGGTGTTTATGTTAAAGTGGCTTATAAACAGAAATTTGATACAATTGACGAATGCGAAGATTTTATTCGTCCTTATAACAAAGATACCGGCAATAACATAAAATGTTTGAGTTCAAGTTTATGGAAAATTGCAGAGGGAGCACCTTCCAATTATATTCTGGTTTCTGACGGTTCTGTGGAAACTTGCCAAACTTTCATAGAATGGTATAATGATAACATTGTTTCAGAGGCTGATAAAGATATGAACAATGAAGAACAGATTCTCACTTGTTACAGCATTGATAACGTAATGGGACTTGGCGCACATTCTCTTGAAGCTACCTACAAAAACGGCTCCGGCACAACAGTAAAACAAGTCGATCTAGCCTGTGCCTTTCCGTTAAGTATTGCGGAACATAACAGTTTATATAAAGGGGAAGAATTGCCAAGTGCACCAGAACCTGAATTTAACTGCAATGATATGAACGGGCTTGGTACGCAGGAATATTGTTATAGTTTAGGCTATACCACTTATGTTCCTCAAGATGGTTCGCCTTGCGACCCGTGTCCTTGCAGCGATATGTATTGTAAAGATCCGAGACTATAAGTTAAGTTATTTGGTCATTTCGAGGGGAATATTATGCACCAAAGCGGTCGTTTTATGACTGAAACGCTCAGTGTTTTATCAATATTCTCCTCATTTAGAATCGGCTTGAATGGCTTAACTTGATAAACAAACCGTATTACCCGCCACGGAAACCTTGCGCCACCACATACGTCTCCGGCGAACCTTGCCGGCTGGCATCCGGTTTAAAGTGCGAAACTTTGGCAAAGTTTTTTTTCATATCCGCTAAAAGCTCCCCTTCGGCGCCACCTTGGAAAACCTTAGCAATAAAGATGCCGCCTTTTGCCAGCACTTCTTTGGCAAATTGATAAGCAGCTTCCACCAAAGCAATCGTCCGTAAATGGTCGGTTTGTTGGTGTCCGGTCGTGTTGGCTGCCATGTCGCTCATTACGATATCGGCCGGACCGTTTAATAAAGCCTTCAACTTGTCCGGCGCATCATCGGCGGTAAAATCCTGACAAATCAAACTTGCACCTTCCACCGGCGCGCATTCCAAAATATCAATGCCGACCACCTGACCGCTGCCTTTGTTGCGCATGACCGCTACCTGCGTCCAACCGCCCGGGGCACAGCCCAAATCAACAATCGTTTTGCCTTTGCCCAAGAACTTATATTTTTCATCTAATTGAATAAGTTTGAACGCCGCCCGCGAACGATAACCCAAACGTTTGGATTCTGCCACATACGGGTCATTTAGCTGACGTTCAAGCCAACGGTTGGACGATGCCTTGTGGTATTTCGCCGTTTTAACCCGAACAGTCAGACTTTTACGTCCGCGCACTAATTTGGCAGATTTAGTCAGCTTTGGCATTGTCAATCAGCTCCTTAATCATACCGTCTTGAGCACTTTTTAATGACGCCGTTAGTTCGTTAAACCCCAAACCGTCATAAATGGTCTTAAAAATTGTGCAGGCAGCCACAATAATCGGCGCACGGTTCGCACCGATGCAAGATGATTTTAACCGCTCCTCAGGCGTCATGGCATAAACTTCTTGTATGGTTTCGTTTAACTTTGCCAGGCTTATGCTTTTGCCATCTGCCTTAAACCGGTCATAATTTTCCCACTTTTCAGCTAAGGCGACTAATCGCAAAGGCGTGCTGGAAGTGGCTAACAAACAGCTTTGGCTTTTATATTCTGTTAGATGCGCTTTCATAACAAAATCATCAGTATATTTTTTGATTTCTGCGGTTAAACGCTTCTCTTGTTCCGGATTGTAATTTTCTAACTCAAAAGCTTCTGCCGCATTGCGCCCGCCCCACGGAATGGAAACCGTATGCAATATTTTGGGAGATGTTTCATTTGTTGCCAAGGTTATCTCCGTTGAACCACCGCCCAAATCATATACAACAGCATACTTTGCCGCCCGCGGCGCATTCAACAACGCGCCTTTTAAATTCAAACGAGCCTCTTCGCGCCCATCTATCACTTCAAGCTTAATTCCAGTTTGTTCTTCAACTTCTTTTACAAAATCTGCACCGTTTTCCGCCATACGACAAGAA
This sequence comes from uncultured Alphaproteobacteria bacterium, assembly GCA_944393235.1. Classification (GTDB taxonomy): domain Bacteria; phylum Pseudomonadota; class Alphaproteobacteria; order RF32; family CAG-239; genus CAAFZY01. The sequence goes on from CALXZJ010000042.1 coordinate 3,030, forward strand.
GCAGTGGCAATGGCTCTGTAAGTTTTAACTTCATATTTTTTTATGACACCGGCGTATTCTTTAAATGCTTTTATCCCTCTTTCAACCGCCTCCGGCGTAAAACGCATGTTAGCATACATACCTTCGCCCAACCTGGTCGATATAGAATTGCGGTATAAGCACTCTCCCGTTTGATTGGTAATCATCAGCCGGCAAGAATTTGTACCTAAATCTATGGCTGCATAATTTTTTATAATCATTGGTGTTACCTTTAATTTAAATTTATCCGCCTGGCAGAATGATTTTCTTTTTTGCCATAATGCCGCCGGCGCTGGTATATGTTTCTTTGTCGGCGTTGGAAACCTTGTCGACGTTCATGATGCATCAGATCAAGAAGTATTCCTTCCCGAATGCCTCTATCTGCCACGGTTATTTCAGAAATCGGCCAAAATGTCAACAATGATTCAATAATGGCGCAGCCGGCAATGGTTAAATCTGATTTTGATGGTCCGATGCACGGATGTTTGCGCCTTCCCTCATCACCGATATTTTTAATTTTATTAATTACACGGGTCAAATCCGGACCGGAAATCGAAATGCCATCTACCGCCGAACGATTGTAACGTAGCAAATTAAGATGAACAGCTCCTAAAACCGTTACCGTTCCGGAAGTGCCGATAACTTGTATTTCTTGATTTTTTATTCCTTCATAAATACCGAACTTTGTATCAAATTCCGTTAAAAGCTTTTGCGTACGCTCCATAATGGTGGTGTAGGCAAGTTTGGTCATATCGTTTTTCGGAAATGCTTCAGAAATTGTAACAACGCCATAAGGTAATGAAACAAACCCTTCAATAATCGTTTTACCGCTGTCAGTAATGCGCGCCAGTGATATTTCGGTTGAACCACCGCCAATGTCAAAAACCAACATTCTTTTAATGTTGCGATTCAAAAGCGGCACACAGCCGACAACTGCCAAACGAGATTCCTCTTTAGACGAGATTATTTCTAAATCAATACCGGCTTCTTTTTTTACCAAATCAACAAATTCTTGGCAATTTTTTGCTCTCCGACAAGCCGCTGTCGCCACAAAGCGTGATTTTATAATCGGCGCATATTCATTGATAACGCCCCGACAAACTTTTAGAGCCGTCACCGTCCGGCGAACGGCTGCTTTTGAGAGCTCGTTATCATTAATAATCCCCTCACCTAAGCGGGTGATTTTAGAAAATGTTTCTACAATATGAAAAGATGTCGGCGTGGGGGTCGCAATGACTAATCGACAAGAATTTGTACCTAAATCTATGGCTGCATAATTTCCTGCCAACGAACTCTCTTGGCGTTGATGTAAGAAGTTTTTTTTTATCTCTTTGCTTTCTGACATCCTAATTATTCTGCCCCGTACATTTCATCACGAACTTTTTGGCGCAGCTCATCAATGCACACCAAATTATTACCGTCATCTTCATAATACCAATATACCCAACCATTGCAGGCAGAAGCATTTTGAGCAGCAGCGCCAACTTGATGTATGGAGCCTTCCAGACTTTCTCCCTTAACCGTTCCGTCAGATCGTACAAGCGCCTTATGTTTACGGCCGGCATCATACAAAACCGTCCCAGGCTTTAGCAAACCCCTTTCTATTACCGTTCCGAACGGTATGCGCGGCTGCTTGCGTTTGCAACTATATTCCAGCGCCGCATCTTCAACCGGAGATACATTATCAATCCGTTCTTTGGCTCCGCGAACGTATACGGCATTTTTTTCAATCCCAATAAAATGACGGCTTAATTTTTTTGCCACGGCGCCGGTGGTTCCCGTGCCGAAAAACGGATCTAAAACGACATCGCCAACTTTGGTAGACGCCATAATCACCCGATATAAAAGCGCTTCCGGTTTTTGCGTCGGATGCAGTTTGCTGCCATCTTTTCCTTTTAATCTTTCTTTGCCGGTACAGAGCGGAATTTCCCAAGTTGAGCGCATCTGCGTATCTTCATTTAACGCTTTCATTGCCTCATAATTAAACGTGTATTTGGCTTTCGGATTTTTAACCGCCCAGATAAGCGTTTCATGCGCATTGGTAAAACGCGTGCCCTTAAAGTTTGGCATCGGATTAACTTTGTTCCAGATAATATCATTTAATATCCAAAAACCCAAATCCTGCATAATGTAACCAACACGGAAAATATTGTGATATGAGCCGATAACCCAAATGCTACCATTTTCTTTTAATACACGCCGTGCCGCCGAAAGCCAGGTACGTGTGTAGTTATCATATTCTTCCAAACTCTCAAAATTGTCCCAATCTTCATAGACACCGGACACATGCGTGTTGTCCGGACGGGTCAAATGTTCACCCAATTGCAAATTATACGGCGGATCAGCAAAAATTAAATCGACGGAATTTTCCTCCATTGCATTCATTATTTTAATACAATCATCATTAATAATCGTATTTAGAATTTTTTTTGTTTTAATATCGGCCATTTGTTTATTACCTTATATTTCCTGATGGATGTTTTTTATCATAAAGATAGATGGTTATAAATTTATTAACAAACAAAGCCCGGATCTTTCTTATGATGGTTCGTCAAATGATATTTTAAAATATATTAGCTTTTCACAAACACTTAAAACATAAAATGCTTTTATAAACTTTTTTTATTTTTTATTTAGTTGTCAATTTTTGAAACTCTTTATATGACATTTTGCCGTTTAGGACATCTTCCACCTGCTGCGCCCGCCCCTCAATCATTTGCAGCTCCTGTGGGCTGACTGCTTCAATATTGGCAATTAAATCTTGAACTTCTATCATGTTTTGGTAACTGTTTTTTTTCATTTCATCGGTTTCATTATGCAAGAGATTTTTTAAAATCTCTTTGACAGCTCTTGTATGTTCCTGCAAATACAACGTGTGAATAATGGAACGCAAACGCTGTTCAACATAATAAAAGCGCGATGCCGTCCAACAGTTTTGAGTGAGCCAAAAGGTTACGTGCCATGGCAATGCTGTGTCTATATCGCCAGATAATAAGGAAATTTTATCAGACACATCAACATTTAAGCCTCGTTCTAAATATTCAGCCCATAATGATAAAAACTGTTCCGTTTCTGCTTTTGAAATTTCAGCGCCCTCTGCCATGGGACGGCATGTTTTTTTGGTCATGATAGAATCGTAATCGACCAAATGGCAGCTGAACACTTTTAGTATCAGCAGCAAAGCCAGAAATAAAACCAAGTACCTTTTCCACGGCTTCATATTTTTCCCAATCAGACAGAGTTTGTTTGCCTTACCATCTCAAACCGGATATAACATAGTCCGGATATGCATCAAAATTCATAGCCAAATTGCGGGCTTTTTCCACATCCGGGATATAACCTTCACCTAAAAAGTTAACATGAATCCCTTTAGATATCAAGAGCGAAGACGCATTCAGCAAGCTTCCCGCTTTGATATCGGTGGCAAAACTGTCGCCGATACATAAAAGATTTTTTGGGCGGCGGGAAAAAGATTCTATTGCATAATTTAAAAACATCATATCCGGCTTGCCAAATGTCAAAATTTTTCCGCCCATGACCGCATATTGCTCAGCCAAAGTTCCGGCACCTAATGAAATTTCGCCGTTAAAATAAGTCGATACGTCATTGCCAGCGCATAAAAGCGGCAAACCTAAAGCAAAGCCGTGTTCCAAAACCGGCATGTATTTTTCTAATGTATCATCAATGCTTTCCGGCATGCCAACATATAAGAAGTCGGCATTTTGCAGATCCGATACCTTTCGGCATACGGTTCCGGCAAAAACAGCTTCCGCCGCCGGATTGCCGATTGTATAATAGCGAGGACCAGACAGTCCAAGACGCTTATAATCTTTTATGCGATAATGCAGGACTTCGCCAGCAGAAATAACCGATGATAAAAAGGCTAAATCGGAATCTTTTTGTAAAATTTCTATAATGGAAAGCACCCTGAGCGGCGAGTTGGTTAAGATAATTACTTCTTTGCCGTTTTCAGCACACTTATGCAAAGCATGCATTGCCTCTTTATTAACGTTTTTACCATCGTACAGCACGCCGTTAAAACCGCATAAAACGGCATCATGGCTATCTATAATTTTTGATATGGCAACAATCGGCTTAATTATTTTCATTTTATTTTTCCGTCATTAAATCTTTTTAAGATATATACAAATTAAACTACCATCTCTTTATTTTTCTTTAATTTTTTTATAAAAAGAAAAATATTTGTGCAGCAAATAAGTCATGATTGTGGCCACTATTAAATAAATGGCCTGCGCCCACAATTCATAAATATGGCACACTTCCACCAAAAATGTCAAAGCCACGCTGTTAAACAAAAACATCCATAAATATACGCCCCAGGATTTGCAATATTCTTTCCAAAAATCGCCTTTACTTTGAAACACATAATAACGCATGGTAAAGATGGATATGTTGATTGTCACGATGTTTTGCACCACCAGCGCCCATAAATAAGGCAGCTTTACCACGGCAAACAACAGCGCAAAAATCCCGTACGCCAAAACCGTGTTAAACCCGCCGACCAACAAAAAACGGATTTTTTGGTTGAGCTTGAACCAGATGTTTTCCAAAAACAAATAAGCGGCAATCGGCCACGGATATTTTGCCCCAAAAACAAAATTATTTAAAATATTTTTATCCATCAGCGTTTCAAATTCTTTCTTGCGCCATGGCGATAAAATATTTTCATCAAAAACATCTTTGGGATATTTTTCATCAATTTCCGGCAACCCCGGATGAATCATCACTTCAACCGCGTCAAAACCTTCCGGAATCATAACTTTTGCAAACCGGTCTTTAGAAAGTTTGCAGGTATAAAGCATGGTGTAAAAATACGTTTTTGACGGATAGCCGTTAATCATATCCAAAAAGCGCAGCAAATAATATTTAACCGCACCGCCATCAAACAAAAAAGATTTACTTTTGTTGCATTTTACCGTTAATAATCCGCATTCTTTAACCGTGCGGATACGGCCGATATGATACTTTTCCGCCAGTCCCTTTACGGCGGCAAACACAGCCGGAATCATCTGTACATGGCGGTGGCCGTCAATGTGTTTGAGAGTCACACCCAATTTTTGGGCTTTTAAAATTTGCGCTTCAATCTCTTTTTTAACCTGCGCCGAAAAATCTTTATATTTAAATATTGAAAGCAACAGTAGTTTAACAAACCCGTTTTTAAACTTGCCGTCCTTTCCCGTTAAAAGCGGAATCTCTTTTGCCGGAAGCGTCGGATATTCGTTGGTCAAATTAATATGCAGCCCCAATTCCAAATTCGGCATGACCTTGCTTGCCTCGACCGCTTCTTTGGCATATTTTTGATTGACCATCAAGCTGGCGGAATTTAAAATTCCTTGTTTGTGCGCCCGACAGATTGCCTCGTTGACACCGCGGCTGATGCCAAAATCATCAGCGTTAAAAATGATACGTCCCGCCATTATTTTTTCTCTTTTGTTTTTTCTTCTTTATCTTTTGCTTCAATATAATCGGCCAGATACAACGGACGTTTTTTGACCTCCATATGAATTTTGCCGATATATTCGCCGATAATTCCGAGCGTTACCAACTGCACCGCGCCGATAAGCCCGACGGCCGCCACAATGGTGGCATACCCCGGCGTCGGGTTATGACGCACATAACGCTCAATCACCACATACACCGCCAGCAGCATAGACAACGCGCCGCCGGCAATTCCCAAATAAGTTGCCAAATGCAAAGGCCGCACCGAAAATTGCGTAATACTGTTAATCGCCAATTGCAAACTCTTAATGAAATTATATTTGGTCTTGCCGCTGAAACGTTCCGGCGCCACAAAGTCAATCACCACCACTTTGTCATTGGGCATAATCCAACTCAACAGACCGCGAAATAAACGGTCTTGCTCATTAAAGCCTTTCAAAAAATCCACATATTTGCGGTCTATCAAACGAAAATCAGGCATACTTGCGGGAATTTTCGTGTCCGAAAGCATATTCAGCACCCAATAAAAACTCTTGGCGCAAAATTTGTAAAACTTTGAGGTTGCCACATTGTCCACCCGCTTGGTCAAAACAATCTCCGCGCCGTCCTGCCACGCCTTAATCATCCGCGGAATATACACCGGCGGATGCTGCAAATCGGCATCCATAAAAATCACCGCGTCGCCTTTGGCATAATCCATGCCCGCCGTCATGGCGATTTCATGGCCGAAGTTACGCTTTAGTTGCACGATTTTGACCCGCTTGTCCTTTTTTTGCAATTTCTCAACCGCCTTCAAGGTTCCATCTTTGCTGCCATCGTCAACAAAAATGATTTCAAACGTTACATTTTTGACGTTTTTTAATTCTTTATCCAATTCTTTATGAAGCTCGGCAACATTGCCTTCCTCATTATAAGCCGAAATAACAATACTGACTTTTTTCATTGGCTGCTCCGTTATAAATTGTAAAAACCGTAATAAATGGTCTTGCGTTTGATTTTTCCCGCCGGGTTAACAAATTCCAATTCAAGTTTTTGCGGCGGCGTTGCGTTTCCCAAGGCTTCGGCGGCACTTTTATATTCCCACTCACCGGCAGCTGTAATCAACGCACCGGATTTTGCCAAATCCACCGCATCAAACCACGGATTTTTGCTGATGTCGCCCCAAATCACCGGTTTGGGTTTTGACGGCGCGAACAAAGCAAGGTTATCCGCCCACCAGACATCGCCTGCCACATATTTAAACGGCCGGCCATCGGTTGCCTGACGCCAGATTTCTTCCATTTTAGCGCCATAAGCCGGTGCATTCATATGCAATTTGTCGCTTTTGTTGAAAATATACACGCAAATCAATGCAACGCCCATCAAGCTCATGATGATATACACGCCTTTTATCAACCGCGCCCGTACGGCATCCGTCAACTGCCGCGGAAAGAACGCCAACAATAAAATTCCGGTCATATACAGTGCGGGAAAACCCCACATGCTTTTGAGCTTGATACCGCCGACAAGGCTGACCAGCACCATTAGCGCCAGCGGCAACAAGCCGTTAACAAGCAAAAATTTCTTATCGGAAACGGCAAGCCTGTTATCTTCTTGCGGCGCTTTATACGTTCCGATAAAATAAATCAGCAACGCACCAAGCCCGAACAAAACCTGCGCGCCCAAAAATTTTATGGGATAAACAATATGCCGCAGCAACGGAAAATCTTCAAATCCGGCTTTGCCGCCGCGACCCAAAAAATAATCAATCACGTAAAAATCATGCAAATAAAGCCACCACACATGCGGCAAAACCACCAACATGCAAAACAAAGCCGATAGATACGGCCCGACGGTTTTGAACTTTTGGCGGGCGTTTTTATCATAAAACATATAAAACAGCATGGACAGCAGCAAAACCCCGCTGACATATTTGTTAAACAGATTCAAGCCGGCAAATACACCGGTTAAAATCCAATCCGCCATTTTGTTGTTTTTAAGCGCTTTGTAAAAATAATAAACGGTGGCCGGCCATAAGGCAAGCGATACCACGTTAACATTAAACTCCGGCGCGCTGTATCCGTAATAAATCACGCCTTCCAAAAGCATCACCGCCAGCACGGCTTTTTCTTGAGCCATAAAGCATTTGGCAAGTTTGTAAATATACACAAAACCGCATAAAACGCACAGTTGGCTTAACGCGTAAATTGCCAAATGACTGTGCGCCCCGAAAGTATAAGCCCAATATGCTAAAAAGCCCGAAAGCGGCGGATGCTTGTTAGTGCCCCAATCGCAATACTGTCCCCAAACGATGGCTTCAATGCTGTCCATCGGCAGACTGGTGCGCAAAAGCGGAATCAAACTCCACACCAAAAAATGAAGACAAAGAAAAACGGTCAACGGATATTGTTTTAAGACTTTCATAAGACACCTTCAAAATTTTTAATTGCTTTATAATTACAAATTTTTAAACGCTATGTCAACACCCTGGCGCTGCCTTTTCACCTGCTTTATCGGATTATTTTTAATATGCTGCATTTTTTTATTGACATTAAAAATGTTTGAGGTTATTAAAATACGCAAACCTTATGGCGGTGTAGCTCAGTTGGTTAGAGCAGAGTAATCATAATCCTTGCTTTGAGATTTCGAATCTCCCCCTCGCTACCAAAAAAAATGCCTTTCTTCG
>CALXZJ010000043.1 GCA_944393235.1 uncultured Alphaproteobacteria bacterium
GCTTCCCGCTTCCCTTATTCGCGGGGAAATTCTACCCACCATACTAAAAAAAGCCCATCATAGGGCTTTTTTTAGTAATCTTGCTTCGTAAGTCTCGCTTGGCACAAGCTCAACAACTTCGCTTCGGTCATAGTACTTCCTCCGCTCATCTCGGTCGCTTCCCGCTTCCCTTATTCGCGGGGAAATTCTACCCACCATACTAAAAAAAGCCCATCATAGGGCTTTTTTTAGTATGGTGCTCTGAAAAGGACTTGAACCTTCACGGGAAAGCTCCCATAAGTACCTGAAACTTACGCGTCTACCAATTCCGCCATCAGAGCATTGCTTATTTTAATAAAAAGTTTTTTTTAAGAAGTCAACCTTTTCTTTTAAAAAATTTCATAAGAATACAGGATTAAAGCGATACCCAAAATAACCCTATAAACAACAAACGGTAAATAAGTCGCTTTTTGCAGCCATTTCAGCATCACAAAAATCACCAAAAACGACGCCATAAAAGAATACAACGCCGCATCGGCCGCCCACAAAATTTCCGTCGGATTGCCGCGGCGGAACAAACGGAAACACTCCAAAGCACCGGCGGCGGCAATAGTCAACACCGACAACAGCATGGAAAATTTTGCCGCTTCGCTACGGTCAACTCCCAAAAAGCGCGCCATGGTAATGGTCACGCCCGAACGGCTGGTACCGGGGATTAAAGCCAGACACTGCGCCAAACCGATAAATAAAGCGTCCTTGATTTTCAAATCCGTCATCTTCCGCGTAACTTTTCCATAACGATCTGCCGCATATAACAATAGTCCGTATAACAAGATTGTCCAGCCGATGATTTTCGGGTTGCGCAGCCATTCCATACCGTAATTGCGCAGCATAAAACCGGCAATCAGCGCCGGTACGGAAGCAATCGCAATCAAATACGCCAAGCGATTGCCGTCATCGGAAAAATTCGGCAGCAGTTTGTTTTTAAAAACACCGCAAATCATCCGCCAAATTGTTTTATGAAAATATATCAATACTGCAAAAAGCGAACCGATATGCAAGGCGATATCCACCGCAATCCCCTGATCCGGAAAATCGGTAAATTCGGCAAACAAAATCAGATGTCCGGAAGAACTCACGGGCAGAAACTCGGTCAATCCCTGGATAGCGGCAAGCCAGATAAGCTGCAACGTACACATCATAAACGCTCCTTGTTGTCAGGCACATATTGCCGGCATTGTTTCAAATCCATTTCCAACAATGCATGCGGGCGAAAGCGAACATTGTTAAGCGAAGCGCCCCAGTGCAGATGCGGTCCCGTTACCCTGCCGGTTTTTCCCACCAAACCGATAATATCGCCTTTTTTAACATGGTCGCCTTTTGCTACCTTTGCTTCCTTCAAATGCATATAAATAGTTTGCAAACCATATCCGTGATCCAAAATCACCATATTGCCGGAATAAAAATAATTACCGCCGCTTAAAAGCACGACGCCATCGCCGGCTGCTTTGACCGGCGTACCTTCCGCCGCGGCAATATCCGTGCCGCTGTGCGGGTTTTTAGGCACCCCGTTAAAAATACGCTGGTTGCCGAAATTGCCGCTGATAACGCCTTCAACCGGAAGTTCAAAACCTTTTTGCCAGTCTTGAATATCCGGATTAATGCTTGTCAGTGCCGCTCGCACGTCTTTTTGTTCGCGCAAAATTTCTGCTTCATCAGCTTTTGCCGGCGTCACTTTGCGCTGTTCCACGCCTTCAATACGCTGAATATCCCATGTGTTTTCCTCAACCGGCAAGACATAACTCTCAACCGTGCCATCTTGATACACAATGCTTAATCTAACATTTTTTGCCGCATCACGAGCCAATGAAAACAAAAAACGACCGTCGGCATCAACCGTATAGCTTTTGCCGTCAACCGTTACTTCCGTCGCATTAAAGGCACGACCTGATATCAGTTCGCCCTGCTTTAACGTACCGCACAATTCCAATGCCTGTGCCGATGCGGTCATACCCACAACCAAAAACAAACTATAAATCAAACAAGTCAAATTGTTCCGCATCACGATTCTCCATTACTTTGGTTTTAACAATACCGTCGGCAAAACGCACGTTAAGCTCGCCGCTGCGTTTGGCATGTGTGGCATCATATAATGTTTTGAAATGCTTATCCGTTACCCAAGCAAACCCGCGTTTTAAAACCGATTCTACCGAAACGCCCTCTAATCTTGCCGCCAGATTTTGCAAAGTTTGAATGTTTTTTTCCATCAGGTTGCGCACATAATACGGTTTTAATCCCGACAAATCCAACGCTTGTTTTTTTGCCAGAAGATAATTACGAATTGCCAATTTCAGCCGTTCTGCACGCTCGTCAAGTTTTTGCCGGCTTTCCGCTGCAATTTGCTCTAAATTGGGAATGCCTCTGGATAAACCTTCCAGCATTTGTTTATATTCGCCAAGCAACCGCATCATTGCATTAATACGGCGATTATCCAAAGAAGAAAGCTGCAACAACAATTCACTCTTGACAGGAACGGCAAATTCCGCCGCGCCGGTCGGCGTCGGCGCGCGCACATCGGCGGCATAATCTATCAGCATGGTGTCGGTTTCATGTCCGACTGCGGAAATCAGCGGAATTTTGGAATTATACACCGCACGCACCACAATTTCTTCATTAAACGGCCACAGGTCTTCCAAACTACCGCCGCCACGCGCCACAATCAACACATCAGGCTTTGGAATAACACCGTCTTCAGGAAGTGCGTTAAAACCGTTAACCGCCGCGGCAATCTTTTCTGCCGCTCCCTCGCCTTGCACCGGCGTCGGCCAAACAATAATTCTGGTCGGGAAGCGGTCGCGCACCCGATGGATAATATCACGAATCACCGCACCGCTCGGGCTTGTCACCACACCAATAACTTTCGGCAGAAACGGAATTTTTTGTTTATGTGCCGCATCAAACAAACCCTCTTTTAAGAATTGTTGCTTGCGCTCTTCCAAAAGTTTTAACAACGCACCGGTACCGGCAATTTCCAACTGATCTATCACTAACTGATAAGACGAACGACCAGCAAAAGTGGTGATTTTTCCGGTTGCGACCACCTCAAGCCCGTCTTCAATCTTGACCGGCAAAGCCGAGGCAACGCCGCGCCAGCAGACAGCCGACAAAACCGCGTTTTCATCTTTTAAGGATAAATACCAATGGCCGGAATCGGCTTTTTTAGCACCAAAAATTTCGCCTTTGACGCGCACGCGGGCAAAAGCGGTCTCAACGCATTGTTTTACCGCAAAAGAAATTTCACTGACGCTGTATTCCGTAACTTCGTTCATTTTTATCTCTGTTTAAGGCATTGTAAACCGTTGCGCGTCGGTTGCAATCATTTATCCTCTTTACCAACAAAAAAGATATTGCAATTATGCGCGTTAATCTTTAAGATATGACTAATGTCAAAATAATTACAGGAAAGGTTATCAAAAATGGCAAAAGCCCCTTTAGTTAAGCCTTTAAGCAAATCAGCCGTCGGCGGTCGTTTAAGCTTTATCTTCAGTATTTTCAAGTTTTTAAGTTTTGATTTGGCAGCGTTTTTTGTTTCTAAAGCCTCAGAAGCAAAAGAAGGCTTGTTTAATAGTAAAGGCAATTCCCGAGAATAGGAGAATAAAATGGAAAACATTACGCCGTTGCCGGCAAACTTTTTCTTTGATAAAATCGGTGTCATTATTAAAATTGAGATGAATGCCGACCATGTTTTCCGCGGCGAAGTGGTTTATGACGGCCGCAATCAGATTATTTTCAACCGCAACGACAAACAGTTTTATCTGTTGAGCAAAATTGCACCAGTTATTCGCAAAAAAATCTTAAAAAGCAAATATGTAACGGTTGCTGAAGAATTTAATGACGAAATTACGCAAGCTTATGACATTTCAGTGCGTATCGTCGACGAAATTCCCGGCGCTGACACTTATGAAGAGGAAATGCAAAAATATTTGGAAGCACTCAAAGAAAGCTTGGGCGAAGACAAACTCAAAGAAATGCAGCGCGAGGCCATTCATTCTTTTGCCAAGCTGACGGCTTAAAAACAAAAAACTTTATAAACTTGTTCCCGATACTAAATCGGGATTTTTTTTGATTTTTGGGTGACAAGATTGGATTGTTGTCAGCTCGTTCCTCTTTGTCACACCTTGAAGGAGTGTTAGCACTCAAGGTTAGGCGTCTGTTGCACATATAGAGAAGAGATGCCTTATCCTCGGTGTTGTTCCAACACCTCGGAGGCATGACAGAGAAAAAGGAAGAGATGCCTAAACTGCTAAGCTACGCTTAGCAGTGGCATGACAGTAAATAATAAGTAGAAACTTATCCCCACCAGACTCTTTAAAATTGCAAAAAAAAAAAAACGGTTTAGAATACCGCGTATCTATATATCTTTTTGCTTTTTTAGGAGAATGTTATGCGTGAAAATGGTCGTTCCATGGTGGAGATGTTGGGCGTTTTAGCCATTATCGGGGTTTTATCGGTCGGGGCAATTGCCGGTTATTCCAAGGCGATGATGAAATATAAACTCAACAAGCAGACCGAGCAACTCGGCACCTTAATTAATGCTGTTATACGTTATCAATCAGACTTACGCGTTACTATATCAGAAACAAGCCACGGTGTAGAACCTATTATCTCATATCTGCGAAAACTAAATGAAATTCCCGTAGAAATGTTATATCCGCCAAATGATAGAAAATATGACAAGTATATCAAAGATGCTCTTAACAATGATATTAACATATTCCACCACATCACCAATTATATCGGTTTGGGTATTTCCCTTCAAGACAATAATATCAGTAAAGAAACTTGTAAAAATGTATATTTATTGGCTAAAAATTTTTCCGGTGATTTGGGGTTTGTAGAGACAACACTCGAATCTGAAGGCTCGACGCAATATTCAGGTCATGTTTACGGCGACAGATTTTGCACAGGCAATAGACTTTGTTTTAAAAACTTAAAAGTTACGGACATCGATGATTTATGCAGCGCTTGTACAGGAGATGCGAAAAATTGTAGTTTATTGTTTGTCTGGTATGATTAATATTTTTAACTTTACATCAATTCATAAAAAATTTGTCTTTTGCTACATATAGCTTCGTTGCCGTTGCACAGCCAAATTTAACAATTTGCTAATTGTGTTGGGCATGTCGGCATCTTGATTTGATTCAATAATGTTAATAATTTCTTGTTCGCGTGCCGTTAAATCTTGATTGATGCCAATGGTTGCATAATAGTCATTACTGCTGTTATACAGTTTTGCAGCTTTTTTAGTATCTCCCTGCCCATAATAATATTGGGAAAGTTGTTTGTTGGCGTTGGCTGTTTGATGTGGATACATATCTTCATCACCCATGCTCATCACATTTTGATAAGCCCAAATTGCTTTATTGTCTGAACCTGCTTTGGCGTACATATCGCCTGCTCGGCTCCAGGCATTAACATTTTTCGGCGAAAGCTCTATTGCCAGCTCAAAAGCACCTGTTGCAAGCTGTATATCCTGTAAACTTGCCAGAGTCCCAAATGTGCAGGCATAATTAGATGTTTCCAGAAACACAATATCGCGCTTTTGAATGTTTTTAAGCTGATGTCCACGGTCAATATTGTTATCAATCAGAGCTTCCATCATCATCAAACAAGAACCGGAATCGCCTTGGGTTAAGCTATATAAAGCTTCATCAGCGGAAGGAAGTTCATCAGCATTGGGCAGATTTTCAAATTTTCCGTTATTGCTTAGTGAAATAAAGCTTTTAATTGAATCTATCAGCTGGATAATATCGTCTTCACTTGCCAAATCGCCACTTTTTGATTTAATGGTCTGCGCAATTTTACCATCATCAATATCCCGTCCCAACATATTTACAATTAAACCCGTTAAAGAGTCTAAAGGCTTTTTGTCCGGAACATATTTGAATGGTTCTATACCGGCGGCAATTTCATCAAGCTCACCTTGCCGACCTTTTTTCCAATCAAACTCCATGGAAGATGCTTTGCCCCGTGTCGGGGTTGGAAACGGAATCGTATTTTGTTCAAGCTGATGTTGCTTTTGCTGGCGTTCAGCCATTTTACGTTTGTTTGCTTCTAATTCCTGTTCAGCCATTGAACGGCGGCGGCGCTCGGCTTCCAGCTGATTGCGCATTTGTTGTTCAGCCTGCTTTTGTTGTTTGGATTTTTCAAGCTCGCGCTCAAGCCCATATTCTCTTTCTCGTTCATTTTCAAGCTCTTCTGAGATTTTTTTAACATTTGCCGGATTGTTTGATACCGAAGAAGATGTGTCGTTTTTAATAAATGAAAGTAAGGATTTTATATATAAAATAACGACTAAAAACAAAAATAAAATGAATGCCAATAAAAGTAAAATAATAGAAACCACCCTCAAATTATCCGTGCCTGCAAAATGGCGCTGAAAGAATCCCGCCATCCCACTTAAGTTTTGGGAAATAGCGATACCGAACTGGCTGGTCAGCATATACAATACCACGTTTTGCAGCATTTAGGCTAGTCCTTCCTGTTATCTTTTAGAATAACTTCTGCTATTGTATACTTCAAATAGTTTAAAAATATATTACTTATTATAGACAATTAGGTTATTTTTTCAAGCTGACTATTAATTATGGCGCACATGTCAGTATCGTTATATTTTTTTGCTTCATTTAAAGCCGATGATAAATAATGTTTGGCAAGAGCGCTGTTTCCGACACATTTTTCAACATATGCCAAATTGATATAATCTGTTGCTATACCGGAATATCGGTTGTTGATTTGTTCTTTATTAAGCGAAGATTTAAACAATTTTTCAGCTCGCTTAAAATCTTGCAATTGAATATAAATCAGACCTAAAAGAGTGTATGTGTTGGCAATGTGGAAATTTGTTTTATGCTGGTTTGACATTTTGATAATCTGCCGACAAACATGCGCCGATGCCGACAGTTTTTGTGATTTAAACCAAGCTTCGGCTTCAATAAACGCTGCATCAAGATATGCGGCATAATTCTTTACTGTTTTATATTTTTTTTGTGCTAATGCGGCATATTCTATTGCACGAGGATAATCTTGTTGCTTTAGAAAAGATAGTGCCAACAATTCAGCGGCATAAGCTTCGCCTTGAATATTGTCGGCAGATTTGTGCTTATCCATTGCTTTTTTTGCATATTTAACAGATGCCGTATAGCGATTGCGCATTAGGTTTAATAATGCCATTTGATTAATGACTTCCGCTTCTTTTACGGTTAATTTAATCAATTTAAACGTTTGTCGGCTTTCACGAAACAAAACCGCAGCCTCGTCAAAACGTTCTTGCCCAGCCAGCAGCATTGCTTTTGCAGCCAGAGCATTTGCCCAGCCGGCTTGGGAAAATGCTGATTGGTAAAGTTTGTAAGCCGAATCGTACATCATTTGAGCGGTGTCATAGACAGCGCAGAATCGATAAATTTCGCCCAAAAGCATGTAAGCGGCGGCTTCTTCCCTTACCGCCTTTTGTTTTTTAAAAAGTGCCGCCGCTATTGCTGCGTCATGTGAAGCAGCATACATATCGCCATCATACAAACAAATTTTGGCTCTCAAATACAAAAACAAAGCTTTTGCCGGCGCGTCTAATTTTAAGGCACTTAACTTGTTAACAATCAATCTTAATTTTTTGAAATCATTTTTAGCGTCAGCACTTAAGCCGGCCATTATGGAAAGTCGGGTATCGTTTGGTGCCAAACGCAACTCTTGACGAATCTGTTTTAGATTGTCTTTAGGGCAAAAGTAGGCTTTTAACATTGCTGCCAGCGCTTTATCTTTTTTTTCCATAAAGTTTATCAGATGATCAAACTTACCGGCATAAACCGATTTAAATAATTGAATACGCCGCTTGTGAAAGCTCCAAACAATCATGTCTGCAACCGACAATATTATATAAGTCGGGAAAAATGCCATATGCGCGTGTTTGTCGCCAAATTCGCCGAATTTTCGGATAAAAACAGCCCTATACAATCGTTTTTGAAACAACTTAAAAGCAAAAAACGCTGCAGAAAAGATAAATACAATTAACAATCCACTAAAAACAAGCATAAAATATTTCATAAAACATTTACTCTAAATTAGTTTTTTGACTATTATATTTATAATATAAAATAAAAATATAATTGTAAAAAGGATTTTCTGAAAATGGCAATTACAAAATTAAGCCCGAAACAGCTTTATAAAAAATGCGATATATCAAAATTTGATTTTAATTCTACCGCCGATTTGGAAGAACGCCTTTCTGCGCTTGGACAAGATCGAGCCATTAGTGCGGTTGAACTTGGTATAAACATTAAGTCAAAAGGTTATAATCTGTTTTGTTTTGGCCCGGAAGGCACCGGCAAAATGAGCTTGGTTAAAAGAATTTTGGAAAAAGAAGCTAAACAAAGACCCACACCTGATGATTGGGCTTATGTTTATAATTTTGACGAACCCTATAAACCGATTGCTATTAATTTTGCTGCCGGCGAAGCTTCTGAATTTGCCAAAGATATCGACCGTTTAATTGAAGATTTAAGCACCGCCATCCCGGCATTGACAGATAGTGATGAATATAAAGCTGCGGTTGAAATTATCCGGCAAAAATATAAAAGCAAAAAAGATGACTATATCAAAATTTTGCAAAAAAAAGCCAAAGGTAAAAGCGTATCATTGTTGCACATGCCTGTCGGCTTGGTGGTGGCGCCGGTCAAAGACGGCGAAGTTTTAAGTCCGGAAGCTTTTGAACAGCTTTCGGATGAAGAAAAACAAAAAATTACCGATGATTTGAATTCTATGCAAGCTGAAA
Source organism: uncultured Alphaproteobacteria bacterium (assembly GCA_944393235.1). GTDB lineage: Bacteria > Pseudomonadota > Alphaproteobacteria > RF32 > CAG-239 > CAAFZY01. The sequence goes on from CALXZJ010000043.1 coordinate 8,807, forward strand.
TTGAAAACACAGCGCAGGATTTGCCGCAGTGGGAAGAACGCCAGCGTGAAGAAATTGACCATTTGCGCGAAAAATTAGCTAAAAGCATTATCAGTGTTCCGGTTGATGAGTTACGCAAAAAATATAAACAATACAAACCAGCCAGCGATTTCTTAAAATCCATCCAAAAAAACATTTTAGATAATATTAATGATTTTATGCCCAACGCTGACACACCGGCTGCCGGCGGCGAAGAAGATCCTTTAAGCTTGCTTTTGAGCCGAATGAATAAAAACGAAGAAGATAAATTTGCCAAATTTAAGGTTAATGTTATTGTTAAAAACGTGCCAAATTCCGGTGCTCCGATTGTGTTATTAGACCATCCGACACAAGGAAATTTGGTTGGTAAAGTTGAACGCGTACAACAATACGGTGCCTTGCTGACAGACTTTACTTTAATTAAATCCGGCGCTTTACATCAAGCTAACGGCGGGTTTCTTTTGATTGATGCCCGTAAACTTTTGCTACAGCCTTATGCTTGGGATTCCTTAAAACGTGCTTTAGCCTCAAAAACGATTAAAATCGAATCGCCCGGCGATGAAACAAGTTTTACCACAATCTCTTTGGATCCGCAGCCTATTCCGCTGGATATAAAAATTATTTTAACCGGTGATGAAGATCTTTATGAGCTTTTAAGCGAGCGCGATCCGGATTTTTCAGATTATTTTAAGGTTGAGGCTGACTTTGGAACCGTCATGGACAGAACAGAAGAAAACGAAATTGAATATGCCAAACTTATCGGCTCGCTTTCTAAAAAGAAAAATTTGCGTTCGTTAAATAAACAAGCCGTGGCAAAAGTCATTGAATATGCCTCACGTTTGGCTGACGACTCGGAAAAACTGACGGCGCATATTGCGTCAATCGGCGATTTGCTGCGTGAGGCTGATTATTGGGCACGTAAATCGAACTCAAAACAAATCGGGAAAAATCATATCATTCAAGCAATTGATGCACAAATATACCGCAGCGACCGTATTAATAAAGCTATGTTAGAGCAAATCGACAAAGGTACGATTTTAATGGATGTTAAAGGTGAGCGAATCGGGCAAATCAACGGGCTTGTCGTTTATAATTTTTCACGCAATACTTTTGGCAAACCGGCACGTATCACCACGCAGGTTCGTATGGGCAGCGGCGAATTTGTCGATATTGAACGCGAAATTGAAATGAGCGGCCCTATTCATACTAAAGGCGTGCTTATTTTACAAGCTTTGCTTTCCAACCGTTTTGCCAAGAAAAAACCGCTTTCTTTATCGGCTTCCATTGTGTTTGAACAATCTTACGGCGGCGTGGACGGCGACAGTGCTTCTTCAACCGAATATTACTGCTTGTTGTCAGCTATTGCTGAATTGCCGATAAATCAAAGCATTGCCGTTACCGGCTCAATTAACCAATTTGGCGAAATTCAACCCATCGGAGGGGTGAACGAAAAAATTGAAGGTTTCTTTGAGGTGTGTAAATATAACGGTTTAACCGGAAAACAAGGCGTCATTATTCCGCGCACCAACATTGGTAATTTAATGCTTAAAGAAGAAATTGTCGAAGCGGTGGAAAACGGAATGTTCCATATTTATGCCGTTGATAGCGTTGATGACGGCATTGAAATCTTGACCGGTATAAAAGCAGGGAAACCCGACAAAAACGGCAATTATCCCAAAGGAACAGTCAATTATCTGGTGGCAAAAAATCTGGAAGAATATTACCGTTGTTATGTACATTTTGCGCAAGAAACGCATGGCTGTCTGGGAAAATAACAATTTGGTAATTTGATCGAGATTTTGTCACATCTGCTTGACTTAAAAATCGTTTTGTGCTACATTAAAGTTAACAATAAGGATTGGCTAAAGGAGAATAGTCATGGTAGATATATCTGCAGATAAAGCAAGAGCTGCGCGAAACAAGGCATTTTTAACGAACATTCGTTATATGCAGGAAAAAGTTGTTGCTATTAAAGCTGAAGAAAACCAAAAAGATGATGTAAATGTTAATTCTCCGGCCAATCAAGATAGCAAAACCAGAGATGAGCGCTCTTAAACAAAATTTCTTTATACGTTTTTTATTCAACCCTGTCGAAAGACAGGGTTTTTTGTTGAGTGAAGGCTAAAATACCTGCATTTTTCGATGCACGATAGTGCGGCGGTTAAGGTATCTGTTGCATGTT
>CALXZJ010000044.1 GCA_944393235.1 uncultured Alphaproteobacteria bacterium
GTGAAAACAGGTATTTTTTGCAATTTTGGAGAGAATATTATGCGTGAATGTGGTAGAAGTATGGTGGAAATGCTCGGGGTACTCGCAATTATCGGCGTGCTTTCCGTCGGTGCCATTGCCGGTTACTCAAAAGCGATGATGAAATATAAGCTCAATAAACAAGCTGAGCAAATCAGTACTTTAGTTAATGCCGGCTTGCGTTACGCCGGGCAATGGCATTTTTCACAAGACACTCATTTGGTGCCTTATCTGATTAAACTAAATGAAGTCCCAAAGGAAATGATTCATAATTCTTCAGTAAATTTTTTATATGATATATTTGGTACAAATATATCTATCGTTTATACGATTAATAATAATAACCAACACTACACACAGTTTTTTATATATTTGAACACTGCAAATAATGATGATTATGCTCTCAGCATTTGCCGCAATCTGGTAAATATCTCTAAGGAATTTCACGCCAACTTATGGACGGTGGAAATGCTCAACCAAAAAGATGATGGCAATTTTGATGCCTATACATATTATGGCGATGCTTATTGCACCGGTTCCAGAAGATGCTTAAAAAATATAACTGTTGAAGAAACCGAAACTTTTTGCCGATATAATCTCGGGAAAACAGGAAATCCACATTTTAAGCTGAGATGGATGGAATAGTTTTATAAAAAAATCTCCGCATTCTTACGGAGATTTTTTTATAAAAGCCTTTATTTTTTCTTTAAGGCAATCTTTAAGACTTCGCTGACATCAGATACCGGGATAATCTTTAAGCCGGTTTTGACGTTTTCAGGAATTTCAGCCAGATCTTTCTCGTTTTCTTTCGGGATTATCACCGTCTTAATTCCGCCGCGCAAAGCCGAAAGCAGTTTTTCTTTCAAACCGCCGATCGGCAATACTCGCCCCTGCAAAGTGATTTCACCGGTCATTGCCACGTCTTTTCGAACCGGAACTTTGGTTAAAACCGATACCAGCGTCGTGTACATGGCAATGCCCGCTGACGGACCGTCTTTCGGCGTCGCGCCTTCCGGTACGTGGATATGAATATCGGTTTTTTCAAAAATTTCCGGATCAATGCCCAATTCTTTGGAATGGGCGCGCACCACCGAATAAGCCGTATCAATCGACTCTTTCATTACCTCACCGAGTTTTCCGGTTTGCAGCACTTTGCCTTTGCCCGGCATATCCACCGCCTCAATAAAGAGAATATCGCCGCCGACTTCCGTCCATGCCAGACCGGTGGTGACACCGATGTGATCCTTTTCCTCGGCCACACCGTAGGAAAATTTGCGCACGCCTAAATATTTTTCTAAATTATCGGCATTAACTTCTACTTTTAAGGCTTTGTCTTTAGACAATAAAATATCTTTCACCGCCTTGCGGGCAATGGTGGAAAGTTCGCGCTCCAGATTGCGCACACCGGCTTCGCGAGTATAATAGCGGATAATATTGCGCACTGCCGAATCGTCTATGCTCAATTCTGAAACTTTAACCGAATTTTCGGCAAAAATCTTGGGAATTAAATGACGTTTGGCAATTTCCACTTTTTCATCTTCGGTATAGCCGGAAAGTCGGATAATTTCCATACGATCCAACAGCGGTCGCGGCATATCCAGTGAATTGGCGGTAGTGACAAACATCACATCCGACAAATCATAATCAACTTCCAGATAATGATCGTTAAAAGTTGAGTTTTGTTCCGGATCTAACACCTCTAACAATGCCGAACTCGGATCACCGCGCCAGTCATTGCCAAGCTTGTCAATCTCGTCAAGCAAAAACAATGGATTGGAAGTTCCGGCTTTTTTCATGCTCTGAATAATCTTGCCGGGCATGGAGCCGATATACGTCCGCCGGTGACCGCGAATTTCTGCTTCATCACGCATTCCGCCTAACGATGCACGCACAAAATTGCGCCCCGTGGCGCGGGCTATGGATTGTCCGAGCGAAGTTTTACCCACCCCCGGAGGACCTACCAAACAAAGAATCGGACCTTTGACATTATCGGCACGCGAACGAACCGCCAAATATTCCACAATCCGCTCTTTAACTTTTTCCAAACCATAATGGTCATGTTCCAAAATTGCCATGGCTTTGGCTAAATCTTTATTGACTTTTGATTTTTTCTTCCACGGAATATCCAAAAGCCAGTCCAGATAGTTGCGTACCACAGTTGCTTCGGAACTCATGGTTCCCATGGTTTTAAGTTTGCGCACTTCAGCCAAAGCTTTTTCACGAGCTTCTTTTGATAGGCGCGTATTTTTAATTTTTTTCATATAAGCTGAAATTTCGTCTTCTTCTTCGCCGTCGTTAAGCTCTTTTTGAATGGCTTTCATCTGCTCGTTGAGGTAGTATTCTTTCTGGCTTTTTTCCATCTGCTTTTTAACGCGGTTCTTGATTTTGTTTTCAACCTCAATCATCGCCATTTCAGCATCTATAAAACCCAACAATTTTTCAAAACGGGCTTTCAAACCTTTGGCTTCCAACAATGATTGTTTATCTTCCACTTTCAAGCTGATGTGTGACGCAATGGTATCTGCCAGTTTGCTATAATCTTCAATCTGATGAACGGCGACAATGACATCCGGTGAAATTTTTTTAGAAACTTTTACATATTCTTCAAACTGGGAAATGACAGCTCGCGACAATGCCTCAAGTTCTAAATCATCTGTTGTTGAATCCGGCAAGGGCATAACGACTGCCGACAGATAATCTTCATCATCGCAGATTTTTTCTATCTTTATCCGCTCCAAACCTTCAATCAGTACTTTGACCGTTCCATCGGGAAGTTTGAGCATTTGTAAAATATTGCCTAATGTCCCGATATGATATATGTCTTCTTCTTTAGGGTTTTCCATATCGGCTTTTTTTTGAGTTGCCAAAACAATGGTTCCGCCATTGTCATTGACTTTTTGCAAGGCATTAATGGATTTTTGGCGTCCTACAAATAAAGGAACTATCATCTTGGGAAAGACAACCGTATCGCGCAGCGGCAATATCGGGATCTGTTGAATCCCTTTGTTTTCAACATCTTCAGACATGCTTACCTTCTTCTCCGTTTTTTCATTGTACTTTTATATAGGAAATCTATAAACATTTGGCAAGAGTGGCAATGTTAAAACTTTTTAATCCACAACCCTGTTGCTTGTGATAAAGTTAAAAATGATTGCAGATTAAAAAAAAGCGTATATTATTATGTTGTTTGGTGTTTTTAATAATTTTTGGATAATGATGGCTCTTTTCAAAAATATCGGCAGAAAGATTATCAGATCGCATACGGCTTGCGCGGTTTTAAGCTTTCTGGCTTATTGGTATGTCCGACTGGTGGCTGCCACCACGAAATGGGACATCAGAAACCTTAACAATTTTTATGATAACCTTGATAAATACGGCAGCGTTATTTTTATTGCATGGCATGGACGCGTTCCGATTATTCCTTATTTTTGGGATAAGCGTTCAACTTTAAAAGCTCTTGTTTCACCTCACCGCGACGGACAGATTATTGTCGGGCTCTTAAAACGTTTCGGCATCGGGCATATTGACGGCTCTTCTAATGAGCGTGCTGCCAGCGCCGCTGTTACTTTGCTTAAAGAACTCCAGCAAGGCATTACAATTGCCATTATTCCCGATGGCCCAAGAGGACCAAGCATGACAATGGGTTTAAGCCCTTTATATTATGCTCAAAAAACCGGGCGCCCAATCGTTGGGGTTACTTACAGTATTGCAAATTCTTATGTCGTTGAACGGAGTTGGGATCGGATGCTGCTGCCTAAACCTTTTAACAAAGGCATATGTGCGGTTACCAAGCCTTTTTTTGTTCCGGAAAATACTTCAAAAGAAGAATTGGAACAATATCGTAAACAAATTGAAAAGGAATTGAATGAATTGACATGGAAAATTGACAAGGAACTTGGTATGCCGTATATTCCCCAAGGTACATTACCCAAGAAAAAACGCAAAGCCGATAAATAAATTTTGCTTTAAGGAAAAATTATGCTGCTAAAAATTTATAATACTTTACTTAGATTTCTTTACCCGATAGCTATCAGCCGCTATATTGAAAAACGCAAAAGAAACGGCAAAGAAGACCTTAAGCGTTTTAACGAACGAATCGGACGGCCGAGCCTTCCTCGTCCGGAGGGAAAACTTATCTGGATGCACGGCGCTTCTGTCGGCGAGGCTATTTCTATGCTGCCTTTAATCCAACGTTTGCTGGAAATTTATTCGGATATTCATATTATGGTTACAACCGGGACAAGAACTTCCGCCGATATTATGGCAAAACGTTTACCCGAACGCGCCTTTCATCAGTATTTACCAATAGAGAATCCGGTGTTTGCCACACGTTTTCTTAAACACTGGCGTCCTAATGTGGCATTATGGTTTGAATCGGAATTCTGGCCGGCAATGCTTTCTTGTATTAAGCGTAAAAATATTCCGCTTATTCTGGTTAACGGCCGCATATCCAACAAATCTTTTAAACGCTGGCAGCAGTTTGAATTTGTTATTAAAGAAATTCTGGATTGTTTTGATTTATGTTTGGGGCAGTCTGAAGAAGATGCTTATCGACTACGGGTTTTGGGCGCCAAAAACACCCTATGTCTCGGCAATTTGAAATATGCCGGTTTGCCGCTGCCGGTTGATGAAGATAAAAAACAAGAAATTGCCAAACAAATCGGGAATCGCCCGGTTTGGCTTATCAGTTCCACTCATGATGACGAGGAATTCCGTATTGTTAAACATGTTAAACGATTGAAAGAAAAAATCCCGCACCTTTTGACTTTTATTGCGCCACGCCATCCGCATCGCGGCATTGAAATCAAAGAACGTTTGGAAAAAGAGTTGGGGTTAAATATTGCCTTGCGTTCCGCTAATGAAAAAATCAACTCTAAGACGGATGTATATATTGCCGATACCATTGGTGAAATGGGTATCTGGTATGAACTTTTCCCGATTGTGTTTATCGGCGGGTCTCTCATTGCCCACGGCGGTCAAAACTTTATGGAACCCTCGCGCTATCGCGATGCGGTCATTGTCGGCCCGCATATGCACAACTTTACCGATGCTATGAACCGCGCCAAAAAAGCCGATGCCGTCATACAAATTAATGATGCCGCCGAATTGTCAGAAATGGTCGAAAAACTCTTGACAAATCCCGAATTTTTGGAAGCCAAACGCAGCCTGGCTTATAACTGGGCAACCAGTGAAGCCAAAGTGTTGGACGGTATTGTTGAAAAAATTCAGGGTTATTTGGAGTAAATGTTTTCATGAAAACGCCTGATTTTTGGAAAGAAAAAAATTTATTATCCGAAATTTTGGCACCTCTTGGCCGGCTTTATGCGGCGGCGACACAATTGCGCTTTAGGCTGAACATACCCTATAAAGCCGACAAACCGGTTATCTGCATCGGCAATCTGACTGCCGGCGGCACAGGGAAAACGCCGGTTGCATTGAGTATAGCACAAATGCTTAAAAAGGCGGGTAAAAATCCTTTTTTCCTATCACGCGGCTATGGCGGAACAATTCATAATATTGTCGTTAACAAAATGGTGCATACGCCATCACAAGTTGGCGATGAGCCTTTGCTTTTGTCTGAATGCGCACCGGTTGTGGTTAATCCTGATCGGGCGGCGGGGGCAAAACTTGCCATGGCGCACGGCGCTGATTGTTTGGTTATGGATGACGGTTTTCAAAATCCGAAACTTTATAAAGACCTTTCATTTTTGGTTTTTGAAGGCGCGTACGGTATCGGCAACGGTTATGCCATTCCGGCCGGTCCTTTAAGGGAAACTTTGGCACAAGGTGTCAAACGCGCGCAGGCTGCAATCATCTTGGGCGAAGATAAAACCGGTATTGCCAAGCAGCTGTCTCTCCCGATATTTTATGGCAAAATCACGGAAGAACAGCCCAAAATCGACAATCCTGACATTTTGACTTTTGCCGGCATCGGGCATCCGGAAAAATTTTATGCCTCATTAAAAAAATGCGGCTTTAACGTGGTGGAAAAGCATGATTTTCCCGATCATCACGTTTATGCACGCGGCGAGTTGCAAAGCCTGATTGAGCAGGCCAAAAAACATAAACTTGATATTTATACCACATCCAAAGATTATGTGAAGATTCCGTTTGCTTTGCAAAAACATTTTAAGGTTTTGAACATTACCGTGACTTGGGAAAAACCCGATGCCTTAAAAGATTTTATTCTTAACGCTTTTGAACAAAGGCAAGCCTGATGATGTCGGCAAAATTAAAATACGCTCTGCTTGCCGTGGTTTTTATATTGGGCTATACCAGCCTGTCTTTTGAACTGATTGTATTGCGGCAGTTGATTAATTTTGTCGGTTCCAACACTTTAATCACTTCCGTTGTCATCACTTTTATTTTGCTGTTTTTATCGGTCGGCTATTACATCGGTTCAGTGGCACGTCTTGCCGGTCGGTCGGCGCGGCAAACGATGGGCAGACTAATCAAACTGATGTTGGTTTGGTATATTTTAGGTTGTTCGTATTATTTGATTGAAACTTATTTTCTGACCATGTATTTTTTGGGCATCCGCTCTACTTTGGGGTTTGTCACGTTTTTTTCGGCAACATTTTTGGCTTTTCCTTCCGCCTGCCTCGGCGTGGTCACATCCGTCATCGGGCGGATTGTGCATCGGCGCAACACAAATTATACCGGTCGGTTTATGGCGGTTGACACCATCGGCAGCGTTTTGGGTTCTTTAGCCACTACATTGATTTTTATGCCGCTTATCGGCGTGGGCGCCACCATTGTTGTATTACTTGTTTTGACAGCCGCGGCTGCGTTTTTGTTGGAAAGCAAACGAACAATCGCAGCAAACGGCGGCGTGGTTTTGTGTTTGCTTGTCATTGGTGTTTTTTTGAACAACGAACATTTTATCAACCCTAACAGCGGATTGGTTAAAGACGACGCCGTTTCACGAATTGAAATTTTTCCCGATGATATAAAAAACGGGCAAGCGCAATCATTGTTGATGAGCATCAACGGCTCCAGTTCTTCCAAAATTTCCGAAGACGAATCTTTGATGTTTGAATATATCAACTTCATCAATCAAACGTTTATTGACACCCTGCCCCGAGATTATCCGCGCGACATTTTGGTTTTGGGCGCCGGAGGCTTTACCGTCGGGTTAAATGACGATTTTCATAACTATACATATCTTGACATTGAAAAAGACTTGCAAAAAATTTCCGAGCAGAAATTTTTAAAAGAAAAATTAACGCCGAACAAAAAATTTATAGCGCAAGACGCTTATCTTTATATGCTGAACGAGCAAAAGAAATATGATTTGATTGTGGTGGACGTATATTCGGCGGTGCAAAGCATTCCGATGAATTTTGTGACGACGGATTTTTTTGCCATGGTTAAAGACAGCTTAAAGGAAAACGGCATTATGGTTGCCAACATCATCACCTCGGCGGCGTTTAACAATTCTTTTGCCAAGCGGGTGGACAACACGCTGCGCGCCGTTTTTCCGCAATATCTTAATCGGCAAATTTTGCAACCCTACAACCCGTATGATGAATCAGGATTGGTTAATGTGGAATACATATATTATCATTACGCGCCCGATAACGCGGTTTATACCTTAAATAAAAACACCGCGGTTTACGGGCAATAATTCCACAAAAATTCTCTGATGAAAATTTTTCATTACAAATTGTATTTTGCTTTTGTAATAATATATTCAGACGTAAGAAAACGGAAGTACTTGCGTTTAGCATCCAAACGGATGCGGGGTTTGGAAGCCCTTAATACCAGAGGTGTGCGGATAGCACCTTATAAATTTATCTCAAGTTGTGACAAGAATTTCTTTGTTTTTGAAATTTTTCTGCACACTTTGCATATCCCCATCCGTTTCCGGTCGGGGTAGTTTTTAAATAAGGCTCTGCCAAATAAAAGACAGCATTTTTGTGTTATGCTTTCCAATGCCCCGACCGCTCATATAACCTTAAGCGGTCTTTTTTGTTTAATAAATTAAAGGGGATAAATTTTATGAGAAAAGCATTATTACTGGCCGGTGCGGCAATGTTCGCTTTTGTTTCCGCCACCGATGCGCAAACCTATTACCGTGGACAACGGCAAAACCAATATCCGCAATATAACGCCCGTACCTATTCTTACGGCCCGACGCCGCAATATTATGTGCCGCAACCGTATGGTCAACAGCAACAAACTTACGGCATCCGTCCTTATATCGGTCTGGATTATGTTTATTCCATGAGCGACATTGATGTTAAAATAAATGGTATTGATGTATCTCCATACTTGGAAGATGATTTAAGCGCTTTCGCCGTTTCTTTTGGTTTGAAATTTAATCAACACTTTGGCTTGGAAATGTTTTATCAACAATCCGAAGAAGGAGAAAAAACTATTCTGGGTGTTGTAAAAACAGAAGATAAATATAAAGCGTATGGCCTAGATTTGGTTGGATATCTTCCGGTAACGCCACAGTTTGATTTGTTAGGAGCTGTCGGCATTGGATCTTATGATGTTGAGGTAACTGTAAACAATCAAGGACAAGAAGTAAGCGGCAGTGATGATGGTTTCGGTTGGCGTATAGGCGCCGGCGGACAATTCAATATCACCAACAATTGGGGTATCAGAGTTATGGCACGTTATGTTGATCCGGATGTTGAAGGTCTGAACAACATGGTAGACATTTCTGCCGGTATTCGTTACACATTCTAAAATCAAGCCCCGGAAACGGGGCTTATTTATATTTTGACTTTTTATTAAAATATGTTATTTTTGTTTCAGATATAAATTATTATAGGTAAATTTTAATTTTTTTTGTAAAATATTTTATGTTTCACTTTTTAAAATTTTAGTTATGGGAAATAATCATGTAAACGGAAACAATCCGTATCAGATGAGTACATCTGAAGCTCGAAAAGAGATTGACGACTGGGTAGAACATGGTGGAAAAGTGCGTATCGATGGACCGCATAGTGGTAATGATTCTGTGCACGCACATTTGTACGAAGGCACTGAACAGAGTACAGATATTTTAATTCAAATTCACCCTGACGAAGACTCTGCAAATCCTGAAGATTCTTCAGACGATAATTTCGAAGAAACTGAAGAAAAGGATATTTGAATTTATTATCCCCTCAAATCTGAGGGGATTTTTTTGTAACAACTTTGATTAACTCTAATTAGTGGTAAAATCTATTTTAAGGTAAAAAAATTAAAGGCTTTGCCAATTCTTCGCAAAGCCTTTTTTTCATTCGTGGTTTATTTCTTAAACAAGCCGCCCAAACTGTTTTTTAAGTCGTCAGCGGTTTTCTTGAGGTTTTCCGCCGCGTCTTTGTTTTGGCTTTTAAGACTGTCGGCTCCTTCTTTAAGATTGCCGGCAACGTTTTTCAAGCCCTGTTGGGCGGCATCTCGCAAACCCTCCAAATTGGCGGAGACAACAGTCTGTGAGGCGGTTTGCAGAATTTTACCGATGACTTTGCTCAACGTTTCGGGGATAGACTCGCCTTTGTTTTGTTTTTCCTGCCCGATATTTTTCATCTCAATCGTCGGCAAAGCAACGGAAATCGGCGCTTTGAGCGAACCGGAACCCAAAATGGCGGAAACTTTGCCGTCCGTGACGGTCAAGGTTTTGATAATCACTTTTTTACCGCCGGCATCATCGGCTTTTTCAGCCGGTTCGGCCTTGGCGGTTTCCGAGTCTTTTGACTTTCCTTTTGCCGTGTATGCGTTGATATTATCCAAAATTTCACTCACGTTGCTTTGTTTTAAGTTTTTCATTTCATAAGTGATTTCCGGATCATTGATGATAATGGAATCAATGATGATGGTATCATCGGTTAAAGAGCTGATATCAATTTTGACATCAAGTTCTTTAAGATAAAACAGGTTTTTGCTTTTATAACCTTTCGGGTTGCCGATTTTGACATCGCGGACAATGCCGACGCCGTCGGTCAGCTTGATGTCCAAGCCGCCTAAAGAAACATCGGTTCCGGTGATTTCGCTACCGTATTTATGAACAATATCCTTAACAATGCTTTCCATTGAGGGCATGCAAAAATAAATTGCGGCAAATAATAAAATAAAAAACGTAATAAACTTATTGCGTCTTTTCATATCCATAACCGATGCTGATTTTTTTAAGGCTTTTTTACACCATGTCCCGTTTTTTTTCTTTTGCGGAGCTTTTTTTTCGGTCTTATCTGTTTTTTTCATAACACACCTCGTATTCGTAAAAGACATGTAAAATTTACCGTTTATTTTTGATTTATGCAATAAAAAGATGAAATTTGCGGAATATTTTTTAAAAATATAAAAAAAGATATTGCAAAAATAAAAATAGCGCGTTATAGTCTGCCACAACTGAAAAATATGGGTGCGTAGCTCAGTTGGCTAGAGCAACTGACTCTTAATCAGTGGGTCCAGGGTTCGAATCCCTGCGCGCCTACCACTT
>CALXZJ010000045.1 GCA_944393235.1 uncultured Alphaproteobacteria bacterium
TGTCAAGAATACCTGCCAAGATGGTTATGTTGAAGATGAAAACGGCGAATGTGTCAAGGCTTATGCTTCCTGTGAAGATGCCGGATACCTTACATCTGAACCGGCTAATGCCCATTGTAATTCAACACATGACATTTACTTAACCAACGGCACTAAAGTAACTTGTTATAGCAGCAGTAGCTGTTCTTGCAATGACGGATATGCTGAAGATGATAATGGACAATGTGTGAAAGATACGTGTTCAACCGGCTTTGCTAAAATACCTTCTGATTGCGGGGATAGCGGATCAACCGGATGGCAGCTCGGAAACGTAACAGACCCGACCAACCCTAACTGTAAAGTTTGTCTTGAAAAAAGCTGTGATGGTTATAGCGTTCAATATAAAAGTGCCGACGATTGTACAAAGAACGGCCATCCGGAAGGCTGGGACTATAGCTACTGTTTTTCAGGTGATACTCTCATGGGTAAATGTACGGCTAAAACCTGCAATACAACTTGCAACGTTTATAAACTAGATCCGCAATATATGGGCGATACTTTGACGCAATGCAGAATTTGCGGCCAGTGTGTACGTCCAAGCATAGGCGGCGGAAGCATACTCGGTGAATGCGGATCTTCTACTTGTAAATACGCCGTTTGGGAGAACACTCAACCGCAAGAAGGTTATCAAGGAACTTGCCCGGTTGGAACCGGCTGGTGGGTATGTAAGGATACACCGCCATCCCCCGGCATAGAATGTAAAACACTTGAAGACTGTGTTGCCCGCGATGGTTATTACTTTAACTGTGATAATTTAGGGTATTAAAAATCCGTCTTCTTAAAAAAACAACCTCTGTATTTAACATACAGGGGTTGTTTTTATCAATTTGTTTATTTTAAGATTATTCAGCTTTATCTGAAGATGTTGCTTCAGATGCTGCCGCTTTAGAAGTTGCCGTCAAATCATCGGCAATGCGGGCAGAACGGCCGCGCAATGCACGCAAGAAATACAGCTTGGCACGACGGATTTTACCGATACGAGCCACTTCAATTTTGGCAACATTCGGAGAATACAGCGGGAAAACACGTTCCACACCTTCGCCGAATGAGATTTTGCGGACGGTGAACGAAGAGTTCAAACCATCGTTTTTACGCGCAATGCAAACACCTTCATAAACCTGAATACGTTCACGGTCGCCTTCTTTAACCTTGGTGTGGACTTTCAAGGTATCGCCGGCTTTGAAATCAGGAAGGTTTTTGCCTTCGGTGAGCTTTGCAATCTGCTCTTTTTCAATATTTTCGATAATGTTCATCAGTTTTACCTTTTCTTTTTATAAAAAATTTGTTACCTTATATACCTAAACCTTTTTAGAATCAAGATATTTTTTAAAAAGGTCCGGTCGTCTTGCTTCCGTTATTTTTAAGGATTGCTCTTTGCGCCAATCATTAACCTTTTGATGATGCCCGCTTAAGAGAATTTCCGGTACTTTGCGCCCTTCCCAATCAATCGGGCGGGTATACTGCGGATATTCCAACAAACCGTCTTCAAAGCTTTCTTCGCTTGAAGATTCGTCATTGCCCAAAACTCCGGGCAACAAACGGATAACCGCATCAAGCATCACCATTGCCGCTTGTTCGCCGCCGGTTAAGACATAATCGCCAAGGCTGATTTCTTCCGCCGCATAGGCTTCCAAAACCCGTTCATCCACCCCTTCAAAGCGACCGCAGATAATGGACAATTCTTCCGTTTGGGACAGCTCATGAGCTTTAGCCTGATTAAACGGGACGCCTTTCGGGCTCATGTATATCAGCCTTCCGCCGGCATAATTTGCCTTTAACGCCGCGCCTAACACGTCAGGGCGCATAATCATTCCGGCACCGCCGCCGCAGGGCGTGTCATCCACCGAGCCATACTTATCAAAAGCATAATCGCGGATATTGACCGTTTCATACGACCATTTTCCCTCGCTTAATGCCTTGCCGGTTAAGGAAAAGCCTAAAAATCCGGGAAAAATCTCGGGATACAGGGTGAAAAATTTAATTTTCATCGCCTGCAATCTCCTCATCATCGGCAAAATTCATAATCGCTGCGGATACAACGATTTTACCGTTTGCAATGTCAATCTCCGGCACATATTGGCGGGTGAACGGAATAAGCTCGGTCTTGCCGGTTGCGGAAAGTTTGATTTCCAAAATGTCGCCGGCACCGAAATTATAAAATCCCGCTACCTGACCGACTATCCGTGCAGAAGATTGATCTAACACATCCAAGCCGATTAAATCCGTCTGATAATATTCTTCTTCCGCCAATTCAGGTAACACATCGCGTTTAACATAAAACGCCGTGCCCACCAAAGCTTCGGCGGCATTGCGATCATCCACGCCTTTGATTTTGCAGCGCAGCAGCTCTTTGCTGCGGCCAATGACTTTTAACTCAAACACACGCGAACCGTCTTCGTTTTCAAGCTTGCCGTAACGGTCGATGTCCGTATCTGCGGAAGTCCAGCTCTTGACCTTGACTTCGCCTTTGATACCATGAACACCGACAACAGCGCCCAAGCAAACACGATTTTTGTTGTTTTGAGGTTTTGTCATCAGACCGTCTTCCTTAAAAATAACTCAAACAATTATTCGGCAGAAGCTTCGGCTTCCGACGCAGATGCTTCAGATGCGGCGGCTGCTTCGGCAGCAGCGGCGGCAGCGGCTTCAGCGGCGGCTTTTGCTTTTTCTTCTTTTTCTTTCATTCTTTCAACCGTTTTGGCACGCGGTGCGGATTTCTTCGGTTGCTCATGAATCACCGGCGCGGCGCAAAGACCAAGACCGGCAAACAATTTTTGCAAACGTTCGGTCGGTTGGGCGCCTTTTTTGAGCCAAGCGGAAACTTTTTCAGCATCCACGACCAAGCGCTGCTCATGATCTTTGGGCAACAACGGATTGTAGGTGCCTAATTTCTCAATAAATCTACCATCGCGCGGCGCACGCTGATCAGCGGCAACAATGCGATAGAACGGGCGTTTTTTGGAACCGCCTCTTGAAAGTCTGATACGAACTGCCATTTTTTTATTTTCCTTTCTAAAAAATTATTACTCATAAAAGATTTTAAGCTTATGGCGAAAGCTTAAAACCGCTTGCCGAACCCGCCGAACATACCGCCCGACGGATTACGTTTTAACATTTGAGAAAAACCGGCAACGCCGCCCATTTTCCCCATTCTTTTCATCATGGTTGACATTTGCTCATAAGATTTGAGCAGTTTGTTAACCTCGTGAACTTCAACCCCGGCACCCGCCGCAATTCTTTTTTTGCGGGAGGCCTTGATAATGTCCGGATTTTTTCTTTCCGCCCGGGTCATGGAAAGAATCATCGCTTCTTGTTTTTTAATCAGCTTATCGCCGATACCGGCTTGCTCAATCTGATCCTTAAACTTGGAAAGCCCCGGAATCATCCCGATAATGCTGCCCATGCTGCCAAGCTTTTGCATTTGGCGGAGCTGGCTTAACATATCTTCCAAATCAAACCGACCTTTCATCATTTTAGCCGCAGCTTTTTCAGCCTCTTCGCGGTCAACGTTTTCCATGGCTCTTTCCACCAAGGAAACAACATCGCCCTGCCCTAAAATGCGGCCGGCAATGCGGTCGGCATGAAACTCTTCAATCTCGTCTAATTTTTCGCCGGTGCCTAAAAATTTAATCGGCACGCCTGCCACCATTTTCATTGACATTGCCGCACCGGCACGCGAGGAGCCGTCTATTCTGGTCAAAACAATGCCGGTGATGCCGATTTTTTCATTAAACTCTTTGGCAACGTTACAGGCGTCCTGCCCGATAAGAGCATCGGCAACCAACAGAGTTTCCGCCGGATTTGCCAGTTTTTTGACATCGGCGGCTTCCTGCATCAGGGTTTCATCAATATGCAGGCGGCCGGCTGTATCCAAAATCAAGACATCATAAACACCGGTTTTAGCCGATTTCAATGCTCGTTTGGTGATTTCTAAAGGTTTTTCGCTTTCAACAATCGGCAAAACATCAACCCCGATTTGCGCGCCCAATTGCGCCAGTTGTTCCCGCGCCGCCGGACGATAAATGTCCAAAGATGCCAACAAAACACGCTTGTGTTTTTTCAAGCGGCCGGCGATTTTAGCCGTTGTCGTGGTTTTGCCCGAACCTTGCAGACCGACCATTAATATCACGACCGGCGATGCCGCGTTTAAATTCAAAGCCGTATCTTCACTACCTAACAGCCGAACTAATTCGTCATGAACGATTTTGACCACCATTTGCCCGGGCTGGATTGATTTGACGACTTTTTCACCCAGTGCCTGCTCTTTTACCTTGGCAATAAAATCTTTGACAACCGGCAAAGAAACATCTGCCTCCAGCAGCGCAACACGGATTTCGCGCATAGCCGAATCGATATCCGCTTCGCTTAAAACACCGCGGGAGGTGATTTTGGCAAACGCTGTACTTAATTTGTCGGTTAATGCTTCAAACATTTATCAAATTTACCTTTCCTGCCGTTAAAACTTCAAGATAAAACAACCTCATACAAACTATTGCACGCCAGTGTGCGAACCCTCGCTGACTGGCGGCACTCCTTGGAGTGTATATGTTTTATCAAAATTTTTAACAGTAATTTTGGTTTTGTTTGCGTTGCTTATATATAGTTTTTAAGTAAAAGTCAACGTTTTTTTAATACTAAAATATTATGATCAACAGTAACGTTTGATTGTTACAATTTTGTAAAATTTTAGCCAAATTTTTGATAATTACTTATTATCAGTGCGTTAGGAAAGAAGATTTTTGACAAAAAATGTTGGTTTTGGGTTGCAAAATTTGTAAAATGCCGTTATAATGAGCTTATATTTTGAATATATTCGGGAGAAGAAACATGCCTATCGACGATAACAACAAACTTGAAGAAGAAAAAATTCTTGATGCCATAGCCCGATATTGGGATAATAAGTCGAAAGATAATGCCAAACCAGAATATGAAATGATTTTAGATGGTTTGTTAGCACAAGATATTATGAAACCAGAAGATGAAGATGCCGTCCTTGATGTGTTTATTAATGCAGAGCAACGTTACTTGAGCCAAAAAGCCTCGGAGCTCTCCGATAATCTTGACAAATATTCGGCTGAAGAGTTGGAGAATATGGCTGCTTACTGGTCCCGCGCCAAAGCTGCCGGTGCTGAAGAATTAAGAGCCAGAATCGCTGCCCGTCAGGAAGAGCTGAGAGCCGGTATACAATCAGGAACGGATACGAATGACAGCACGCCCAAACAAGAGCTTGGCGATAAAGAAAATGAGCTTATAAACACCCAAAATGAGCCGGCAGAAAAAAATTTCGACAAGCCTAATGTTTTGGAAAATGAGACAGATCTTAAAGCTTTTGAAAAAAATGCCGATAATAAAGAAAATAATGCGGCCATCGATGCCGTCGGTAAAAAAGAAGAGATGGTCAACAACTTTAGACAAGAGCTTAAAGACAAAGCAGACCAGCTCAAGAAAGAGCTTGAAGATTTGGCTGAAAAAGAAAAACAACTTAAACAACAACTTAATGATTTGGAAGGGGCTCGTTTTGATGAACGAAACAATTCCACTGATAATGATGTTTCAACAACAGAAGACAAAATTGAAAGCGATGAAAAAACCGAAGATAAAAAAGATGAAGATGAAGTTACGTTAGACAATATTGAAACACAGCAAACAATAAACCCCAACGATCCGACTACTTTTAACCTGGACGGTATCGGAAATGACACAGAAACCGTTTCCACAGGCGACGAATCGGATGACGCGGAAGAAAAACAAGAAGCTGAAAAAGAAGAAGATTTAGAAACAAAGCTTCATAATATGAATAATCAAGCCGATACTGACGCTGTTTATGTCGATGATGAAGAAGAAGATGATGAAGATGAAGAAGATGTTTCTGACAATGCTGACACGAAAGAAAACGAATCGTCAGAAACCTTAGAAACAAACAACAACCAAACACCGGTCAGCACTTCTGAAAAAACGCCTACCATGAGCCAAGAAGATGCTTATCGAGCCGTAGACAGCAACCAATACGGTTCAATGAAACCGTCAGAACTAGCAGCCGTACGGCAGGCACTCTTGACCAACCCAACCGAAGAAACAACCAGAGCCGTTTCAAAATTAGACGACTACATTGCCGGACAAGCTGCTCAGTATACCGATGACAAGCTACCTATCACGGATATGGCGGAGGTTTATGCCTTAAATGATTTGCTAAGTTCTATTCAAAAATCGTCCAACACATTGGATGACAATCAGAAAGATGCGGTTACCAAAGCTCTTGCCAAAACAAAAAATGAAATCGGAAGTTTTGAAGGGCAATATGGTTTGCTTGCCCTGCAAAAACCTGAAATTGTTGAGCAAAATCTTGCCCTTTTGGACGGACTGCCGCAGGATAAAGATATTTTTGCCGTTGATGAAGCGGGAAATCTGAAAAATAAAGAATTTCAAGATGTCTACAATATCTTAAGCAACATAAAGGTTAAAGGCAAACTTAAAGCATTCGGGCGCGAAACTTTGGAGCAAGGTAAAACTGACAGCGATATTGCCCTGTTCTTGGAGCAGACGCGCCGTGAAACAGAAATGTATTTGGCTAACACCTGCGGACCGGATGTCTATCGCGCTACCGATAAAGGGTTTGCAAGCCATACCTTGACGCCGCAAAATTTCCAACGTGAATATGCTGACCGTTTAAGAAAGAACCTCGTGGAATTGATCAATGCCGATCAGATTTCTAAAGGAAAGCTTTCGCAAAAAGATTATACGGCAATGTTTAACAATTTGGCACAAGCGGCACAAGGCAAGAACGGAATTAATGTTAACCAAGATTCCTTTATCGGTTGGCAGGCGGCACGAACAAACCGGATTCAGTGCGCTGTTGACCAACTAGCACAAAGGCCGGGATATGAAAAAGTTGCCAAAGCTCAAGGCGGACGGATTAAATCTCTTGGCGAACGGGTTAAGGAAACCGACCAAAAATTAACCAAGAAATATGGGCAAAAATATTCTTTTGTTAAGAATGTGCTCAAATCCGGCGGTTGGGGTGTGGCTTACGGCATTGCCGGTGCGACTTTTGGTCCTGCCGGCATTGCCGCCGTGGCAACTGTTTCTTGTGCTAACCAAGTTTACGGCATCTGGAAAGATTTCAAACGGCAGCGGGATGAAGCACGCGGCAAAGGCGAAAAATTTAACTTTTTCACATATATGAAGAAAAATAAATTAAGAACAGCCGGCGCAATGCTCAGCGTTGCAACCGCCACCATGGGGATTAGCGCCGCAGTTGGCGTTCCGGCCGGAGCTACTGCGCAAGCAGCCCGTGCATTATCCGGTGTGGGGTTAATGGCTGCCGGTGCTTTTCATCAAGCGGCTTTGGCTTATAATGATGAGAAAAACAAGAATCTGCCAAAATGGAAAAGGTTATGGAAAGCTACCAAGGCTTTTGGTACTTCGGCAGCAACTTTTGCTGCAGGTTGGATAGCCGGACGAGAAGCCGGTGAAGTTGCCAGCGAGGCTTTCTCTGATATTACGGCACCGACTCAAGGTCAAGAAGGGCAGTTTAATAACACAAATGACAATATGACTCCGGATATGTCCAATGTTGCCGCAATTGACGTCAATAACTTGTCTGCCGAACAACAGCATGATCTTCAAATGCTGTTCTTACGTGATCCGGCGGAAGCCAATCAGATTTTGGGTCAGGAAGGCGACCAGTGGATGAACTCCAGAGAATTGCAACAAGCATGGGACGACGGCACCATTACAGATGCGCAGAAAGCTCAATTGGTTGAGTTTGGCGGGCAACGTTTTGATGAACACGGTAACTTCCAAGATGTGGAAGGGTATAAAACCGCAGCACAAATGGAAGCCGACGCAAATGCCTATTCAGCGCAGCAAAATACTGTTGATGAAGCGCCTAAAACAACGCTGCAAGATAATCAAACAGCATTTGGTGCGCCGGTAAATCAGGAAGAAGCCCAACAAATGGTTCAGGATGCTATTAATCGTGATGAAAATGTGGTGATTGAAGATCCGGCTAAATTTGAACTTGATACCCCTATCCCGACTGAAAACACGCCAAAAGATTTTAATATTGATGCGATCTCTATTGATGATACACAAAACGGCGACGCCAGTCATACAACCGTAAATATGGATGCATCATATAGTTCTCAAGACGGGCGCGTTGATGTTGATGTTAAAACGACTTTGGGCGTTTTGCAAGAACAAGGCATGCCAGATGATTTGGATTATGGAAAAGTTCAATTCCATGACAACGGCGATATTACCATACAAATTGACACGGATACCGGACATAAAGTTACGGCAACATTCGGTGAAGACGGAAAATGTACAGCAATCACATCCGGTGATCGTGAGTATTCTCAGGAAAGACTTGACTATGCCAACGCTCAAAAGGACTTTGTTGAGCGCAATCAAGAGCGTTATCAGGCCTTGAAAGCGATGCAAGAAAATTCTGAAAATGCTATTCTTACACAAGAACAAACTTCGCATGGAAGTGAGAGAACAGAGACTCCGGCACAGGAAACGCCGATACCGACTGAGCAAGTGGTTCCAGAAAGCACCGGTAATGAGATTAGTATCAACAAAATTAATTTTGATTATTCAAACGGCGATAACAACAATGCAACTGTGACCATGGATGGGAATTACAATTCGCAAGATGGAAATAATATTCCTCTTGAAATCAAGTCGACTTTGGGTGCTTTGCGCGAAAATGGTCTGCCGGATGACTTGAAAGTGGGTTCTGCAGAATTCGACAAAAACGGTGATGTTACCCTACACATTCTTATGGATAACGGAAACAAAGTTACGGCAACAATCGGCGAAAACGGCGAATGTAAGTCATTCATATACGGTGACCAAGAATATACTCAGGAGCAGTTAGACAAACTAAACGAACAATCGTCGCCTAAAAATCAAGAGCGTTATCAGGCCTGGCATGATGCAAAAGATCGGATTGAAAATGCTATAAACGATGAAAACAGAAAATCCGGTCAGGAGCAAGAAAGCGAACAATCCGGTAAGGAAGCAGAAACACCGGCACCGACCGAACAAACGCCTCAAGAAAAAGACGGTAACGGTAGCACAGTTGTCGGCGATAAAGGCAATGAAGATACCGGCGATAAAGGAACGCCTCAGCAAAATGATGAGCTGCAAGGCAAAGATCAACCTGTTCCTGAACAAAAGCCGGAAACACCGACACCGACCGAACAAACACCTCAAGAAAAAGACGGTAACGGTAGCGCAGTTGTCGGCGATAAAGGCAATGAAGATACCGGTAATAAAGGAACGCCTCAGCAAAATGATGAGACGCAAGGTAAAGATCAACCTGTTCCTGAGCAAAAACCGGAAACGCCGACACCGACCGAGGAAAAAGATGCTGCTACGCCCACACCTCATGAACAAGTTGTGACGCCTGAAAAAACTCTTGGAGATGAGATAAAAGAAAAAGTGACGGGTGCTATCAATGATGAGTTAAAAACTCAAGATATGAATACTCAAGCAGGCATGGCCGTGGCAGGCGGCGGCGCTATATTGGGCGGGGCGGCTATTATAGCTTCTCATAAAAAATCGCCTCAGGATATTATTAATGAGAAGCGCGGTTTGGAAACAAAGAACAATGGGGCTATATCTTCAGACAGCTCAAAATATCACAAAGAAGATAAGTCAAAAGTCAATGAAGATAAAACAAAGATGAATATTCCTAACCCCGGCAACCGCGGAAGATCTTAATAACATCTTCTTTAATAAGCAAACAGCGTCTTTAACCTTGAAGGCGCTGTTTTTTTTAAGAAAAATTCTTGAGTGCTGTGTACTTGAAAGTATACAGCACTTGAATTCCGGCATTCCCTTCTCTATCACGCCACCGGCGCACGATTTACCCTTCCCTGTCACGCCTTGAGAGTGCGTAAGCACTCGAGGTCAGGCGTCTGTTGCACGTTTGGAGAAGAGATGCCTCATCCTCGGTGTTTTCAACACCTCGGAGGCATGACAGAGAAAAAGGAAGAGATGCCTGAACTGCTAAGCTATGCTCAGCAGTGGCATGACGATAAAGTGACGGTTGTAAGTTATCCCCACCGGACTCTTTAAAATTGCAAAAAAAAAAAATGATTTAGAAGGACTGGTAAAGACATTCATTTTGCAGTTTTGGGAGAAGGTTATGCGTGAAAATGGACGGTCTATGGTTGAAATGCTCGGCGTTTTAGCAATTATCGGGGTTTTATCGGTTGGGGCTATCAGTGGTTATTCTAA
>CALXZJ010000046.1 GCA_944393235.1 uncultured Alphaproteobacteria bacterium
CATGGTCGTTGACAACCCCTGTTGCCTGCAGGTAGGAATAGATAATGACCGAGCCGACAAACTTCATGCCGCGCCTTTTCAGGTCTTTGGAGATTGTATCTGATAACGGCGTGCGTGCCGGAATGGTTTTGCCATCGCTTTTGATGACTTGTTCGTCTGTAAAACCCCACAAATATTTGTCAAAACTGCCGAACTCTTCGCGGATTTTTATAAACACTTTGGCATTATTTACCGCCGCTTCAATTTTGGCGCGGTTGCGCACAATGCCGGCGTCGTTTAACAATCTTTTGATATCCGCTTCTTGGTAAGATGCCACCTTTTGCACATCAAAACCGGCAAAAGCCCGCCGGAAATTTTCGCGTTTTTTTAAAACCGTCAACCACGAAAGACCGGCTTGAAACATTTCCAAAAGCAAAAATTCAAACAGCTTTTTATCATCATGACAAGGAATGCCCCATTCTTCATCATGATAGCGAATATAAATTTCCGGCTGATTTTCAGCCCATGAGCAACAGCGCCGCATCATTTATTCCGGATAAACCAATCGTTCTTCGCCGATGTCTTGCAAAACTTCTTTTAAGTATTTTTCCGCCCAATACTTGGCCATCGGCAGGTTCATATCGCGGAAATTGCCGCAATCTTTGGCAGAAGCTCCGGGAATATCGCCTTGATAATCTTTGATAAATTCAAACATTTCAGTCACGAGCGGCAAAATTTCTTTAGAGGTATAATTTCCGGCTACCACCAGATAAAAACCGGTGCGGCAGCCCATCGGACCGAAATAAACAATTTTATTGCCCCAATCATTATGATTGCGTAAAAACGTGGCGCCCAAGTGTTCAATGGTGTGAATCTCGGCGGTGTTCATCACCGGTTCAAAATTAGGGCGCGTCATGCGGATGTCAAAAGTGGTTACTTTGCATGCGCCGAAATTATCAATGCGCGACACATAAAGCCCCGGCAAAAGACTTAAATGGTCAATGGTAAAACTGGCAATTTTGTTCATTTTGTTATTTTTCCTTTGCTAATTTTTCTAAAAATTTAATTTGAATGTCGGCAATTTGTTTGATGCTTTCCACCTCGGCATATTCATTCGGCGCGTGCATGCCGTCACCACTGCCGGAATGCATAATCACCGTTGCACCGCGTTCGGCAAACTCGCGTGAATCGGTGGCGCCGCCGATATATTCAAATTCCAGCGATCGGCCTAAAATATCTTCGGCAAATTTTTTGTAAGCAACAATATGCGGGTTATCTTCTTGCATAACCACCGGCGTTGAGGATGAAACAACCTTATAAAAAACGCCTTTTTCCATGCACTTGTCAAGGTTGGCGCACAAATCCGCAACACTTGACGTTTCAATCAGGCGAAAATCCAACAAAGCCTCGGCATGCGCGGCCAACACATTAGAAACCTCGCCACCTTCGATTTTAGCAAAATGCACCGTATCAATCCAGGTGTTTTCAGGCATCGGCACATCTTTGGAAAACGCCGGATAAATTTGCCGGATATTTTCCCAGGTTTTGAATAAATTTTCATTAGCGTCGCGCCCGGCCCAAGGGGTGGAACCATGTGCGGCTTCGCCTTCGGCGGTTAATTTTACAAAAACCGGATTTTTGCAACGCGCCACAATTTTGGTGATGTCGCCGCCGACATCGTTATCCAACACGATTTTAGCGTTCAAATCCGGATGGGCGCGCAAAAATGCTTCCGTGCTTTTGCTGCCTTTTTCCTCATCGGTTGAGAGTATGACGCCGAATTTTAGGGGCAGTTTGTGTTCTAGAACGTAATGCAATGAGTTTAGCGCGACGGCGGCAAAAGATTTCATATCCAGCGTACCGCGGCCGTATATTCTGCCGTTTTCATACCGAGGTTCAAACATCTCATCAGTTGCCGGTACCACATCAATATGACCGATGACCAAAACATCAAACATATTCGTTTTGGCGTTTGAGGCAAAAAACACCGGTGAAACGCCGTCATAACGGCAAATTTCAACCAAAGCACCGCTGCCTTGCAGGTTTTGCTCCAGATAATTCAGACATTTGTTGATTTCCGTTTCATTGCCGGTTTCGGTGCGAAAACGAATTAAATCTTCCGCGACTTGCATTAAATCCATAATTTTTTACCTTTTCTTTATCTTATTAATATAACCTATGTTTCATACAATATAATCCAACAAAAGGGAAATAAAATGAAAACATTATTAACCATAATAATTTCTCTTCTTATGCCTTTATCGGTCATGGCAGCGGAAGCTGACAATGGCGAAAGTGGCTTGCAACTGCCGCGGATGGTTTCTTTGCGCTCAAATACCATAAACGGACGTTCAGGACCTGACACCAAATATCCGATTGAATGGGTGTATAAACAAAAAGGTGCTCCGGTAGAAATTGTCAATGAATACGGTTTGTGGCGCAAAATCAAAGACTGGGAAGGCTCCGAATCGTGGGTGCATAAATCCATGCTTTCCGGTCGTCGTTTTGTTAAAGTGATGACTCCAGGGGAAAACAATATTTATAATAACGATGATTATCAAGCAAAAGTTATTGCCAAAGTGGAAGACGGCGTTATCGGTGAAATCAAAAAATGTCGGAAAGGCAACGCCTTTTGCCTTATCCAATTCGGCACGATTGAAGGCTGGGTGCCAAAAAATATTTTATTCGGCGTCTATGAAGACGAAAATATCGATTAAAGAAAAAATAACCCTGATGTGCTTCAGGACAAGAAACCGCCCTAAAGGCGGTTTTTTTTGATGGTCGGATTGACTGGACTACTTCACTTACGCTCCGTTCACGGCACTCATCGGCTTAACAGCCGACCGGCGTTCTCAAAGCCCGCCTTTCGCTTGTAGTCAAACCAGCGTTCGCTGGTTCGTGTCTATTGCTAACGCAAACATCAAATAAAAAACCCGTCCTAAAGGACGGGTTTTTTATTTGATGGTCGGATTGACTGGACTCGAACCAGCGACCTCTTCGACCCGAACGAAGCGTTCTACCAGGCTGAACTACAATCCGATACAATATTTTGTTGTTCAAGGTAGCTATACTAATACAACATTATTTTTTTAAAACAAGTCTTTTTTTTGAAAATATTGCAAATTTTTATGGATATTTGTTCTCCTGTTATTATAATCACAACGTTCAATCATGCAAAGGGATATAAAAATGCTTCACATCGGTTCACACCTGTCATCAGCTAAAGGATTTTTTGCCATGGGACAAGACGCCTTAAAAATTAAGGCAAATACATTCCAATTTTTCACCCGCAACCCACAGGGCGGACGTGCCAAAGATATTAATCCGGACGATGTCGCAAAATTTTTGCAGTTGGCAAAAGAAAACAACTTTGTTCAGTTTGTTGCCCATGCGCCCTATACCTTAAATCCGTGTTCAGATAATCCGGCAACCCGCGAATTTGCCGAAATGGTTTTCAAAGACGATTTAGAGCGGATGGAAATGCTGCCCGGAAATTATTATAATTTCCACCCCGGCAGCCATGTCGGACAAGGCGTTGAACAAGGTATAACCATGATTGCCGGCTTGCTCAATAAAATTTTAAAACCGGAAATATCTACAATTGTATTATTGGAAACCATGTCAGGCAAAGGCAGCGAAATCGGCTCACAATTTGAAGAATTACGCCAAATTATAGATAACACACAACTTTCCGACAAGCTTGGCGTGTGCTTAGATACCTGTCATGTATATTCAGCCGGTTATGATATTGTAGGCGATTTAGACGGCGTGCTAAACGAATTTGATAAAATTATTGGTTTAGAACGCTTAAAAGCCATACATTTGAATGACAGTAAAATGCCTTTTGCCAGCCGCAAAGACCGACACGAAAAAATCGGTTACGGCACCATCGGGCTTGAAGCCATTATCCAAATCATTAACCATCCCAAACTCAAAAAGCTGCCGTTTATCTTAGAAACACCAAACGAGCTTTCCGGATGGAAGGAAGAAATCAGCCTGTTACAAAAAGCTTTTGCTTAAAATTTGCGCGTACTGCGCACATCTATAATTTTAATGCCAAACAGGTAATATCTTTTGTAATTGGTATTGGTCAATATTTTAATAATCGGCATACCCAAAACTCTGATTTTGGTTTTTTTGGCATAAGGAATTTTAACATGAATTTTATTTTTGATTATGGTATCAATCAAAGCATCTTTTGATTTTTTGATTTCAGACTCATTAAGCGGTCGGATTATTTCCTGCAACCGATGATAATAAAAAACACCGGGCACAGAAACAATTTTTTCACTTTTTTTGGCGGTTTGCGTACACCAAGATATGTTGGCATATTCGGAATCTTCGCCAAAATATAACTCTTGCCCATTAATAAAATCACGCTTGTAAATTTTATTATAAATATAATTGAACTGAGGAATATGCAGCAATTTAAACTTCTGCGTTAAAGTTTTGGCAGTCTGTTTACGGACATATTTTAAGGCGGGCTCGGCTTGTGAAGCTTCATCAATATGTATCACGCTGCAACAAGCAATATCTGCATTTTCGGCACTGGCAGCATCATATAATTTTTCACAAAACGACGGATCCACCCAATCGCAGGCTTCCAAAAGGCTGATATATTGCCCTTGAGCGGCAACAATTCCCCAATTACGGCAAGCAGCAGGTCCGATATTATTTTGGTTGATAACCTTAATGCGCCGATCGCGTGCGGCATAATATTTTAAGACATCTGCCGAATTATCAGTGGAGGCATCGTTAATACAAATAATTTCAATGTCTTTTAAAGTTTGACGACAAAGAGAATTCATACATTCCGGCAAAAATTGCCCGTCATCATGAATCGTTAAAATAACCGAAACTTTTATCATGGTGCATCTCCAAAAACAAACCCACCGCTTATAAAACTTTAAGACAATAGCTCAAAGCTATGACATTTAAGATATATATTGTTCTTTAATAAAACACAACAGAATTTTTTAAACGCCTTAAAAAGAAACAATAATCTTAACGCCTGTTTTATTCATAAACCGGGAAACGATGGCAAAGGGCAATCATTTCCTCAGCGGTTTTTTTAATAGTTGATTCGGCATCATTGGCTGCCAAAGCATCAATCACATTACCAATAGCATCGCCAATAAGCATAAACTCACGTTCACGAAAACCACGGGTGGTGCCGGCAGGTGTGCCTACTCTGATACCGGAAGTAACTTTAGGCGGCATCGGGTCAAACGGAATGGCGTTTTTGTTACAGGTAATGTGTGCTTGTTCCAAAGCTTCGGCAACAACATTTCCGGTTAAACCTTTAGGGCGTAAATCTACCAACAGCAAATGCGTATCCGTTCCGCCCGAAACAAGATTAAGACCGCGTTGTTTCAAGGTTTCGCCCAAAACTCTGGCATTATCAATAACCTGTCTGGCATAAAGCTTAAAAGAATCATTTAAATCCTCTTTAAAGCACACAGCCTTGGCAGCAATAACGTGCATCAGCGGTCCGCCTTGAATTCCGGGGAAAACGGCCGAATTTATTTTTTTAGCAATATCCGCATCATTCGTTAAAATCATACCACCGCGCGGACCGCGCAATGTTTTGTGCGTGGTAGTCGTAACAACATCCGCCCATTCCAACGGATTGGGGTGGGCTTTACCGGCGACCAAACCGGCAAAATGCGCCATATCCACCATTAAATAAGCGCCGATGCGGTCTGCAATTTCACGGAAACGCGCAAAATTAATCTGCCGCGGATAAGCCGAGCCTCCGGCGATAATCAATTTGGGTTTATAATCAAGCGCCATGCACTCAACTTCATCATAATCAATCAAGCCGGTATCTTCACGAACGCCGTATTGCACGGGCTTAAACCACTTTCCGGACAGAGAAACTTTAGCACCGTGGGTTAAATGACCGCCGGCATCAAGGCTCATACCCAAAATGGTATCGCCGGGTTGTAAAAGCGCCATATAAACGGCAGTATTGGCTTGTGAACCGGAATGCGGCTGAACATT
Organism: uncultured Alphaproteobacteria bacterium; assembly: GCA_944393235.1. Taxonomy (GTDB): domain Bacteria; phylum Pseudomonadota; class Alphaproteobacteria; order RF32; family CAG-239; genus CAAFZY01. The sequence goes on from CALXZJ010000046.1 coordinate 5,983, forward strand.
GGCAAAACCGGCATTAAAGAGTTTTTTGGCACGTTCAATCGCCAAATTTTCCACAACATCCACATTTTCGCAGCCATGATAATAGCGGCGTCCGGGGTAACCTTCGGCATATTTATTGGTCAAAACCGAACCTTGCGCTTCCATAACGGCTTTGGAAACATAGTTTTCAGAGGCAATTAGTTCTACTTGTTCAAATTGTCGAATTTGCTCTTGTTTAATAGCGTTGGAAATTTCCGAATCTTCATTTTCTAAATTTAATGTAAAATCCATCGTTTTATTCTCCCTTATCCAGTTTATCAAGACGCTGCTGGTGGCGACCGCCTTCATAGGTTGAATGTAAAAAAATGTTGCAATATTCAATAACTTCCGGCACGGTCATGGTGCGCCCGCCAAAAACGATGACATTGGCATTGTTATGTTCTTTGGCTTTGGCAGCGACAAATTTATTATATAAAAGCGCAGCGCGAATACCCTTGTGGCGATTAGCGGCAATAGAAATACCAACACCGGTGCCGCAAATCAGGATTCCCAAATCAGCTTTGCCAGACAAGATGTATTCGGCCATTTTATCGGCATAATCAGGATAATCCACCGAACATGTATCGTGTGTGCCGAGATCATACAACGCGAGTCCTTGTTTGGCGAAATGTTCAATCAAAGCTTGTTTCATTTCAAAACCGCCATGATCGGAAGCTATAGCTATTTTCATAATTATCTCCTCTAATAAAGTTGTGCATAGTAGACAATACTTTTGTGTTGAAAAAAAGAGTTTTTTTATATCTATGCAAAAAAAATGCACTTTTGTTAAAAAAAACTATTGACGCCGGCAAAAATATTTGTATATATGTAAATCACCAATAAGTTTGGTACCAGAAAAGGCCGGTTGGCAGAATGGTTATGCAGAGGACTGCAAATCCTTTTATATCGGTTCAATTCCGGTACCGGCCTCCAGGTTATTCCGACTTAGCTCAGCGGTAGAGCAATCGGCTGTTAACCGATCGGTCATCTGTTCGAATCAGATAGTCGGAGCCAAAGATAAAGCCCATCCTTGAAAAAGGATGGGCTTTTTGCATATGCGTTCGAAACTGATTTGAACAGATGGCCGATGGTCATCTGTTCGGAGCGGGAAGTTGGTGAAAACGAGCATTGAGCTTAGCAAATCGCTTAGCGAAATGCGACGTTTGAACCTTACGACGCGAGGAGGACCCGCCGCTGCAGGATATACAAATTAAAAAAATCAGTGTTCCGGCGGGAGTACCCAATCAGATAGTCGGAGCCAAAGATAAAGCCCATCCTTGAAAAAGGATGGGCTTTTTGCATCACAATACATTGCAATAATTTCTGCCACAACAGCCACTGCTAAAAAGCCATAACCGGTAGCACATCAATAGGGCATTTTTTGTAATAATCATTGTGCAAACCACCATTGATAACAAGCGTCGTCCATGCATACATACTCGTTGCCTCAGATGATGACCATTGTAAATTTGAGATTTTAATACCGACGTTTTTAAGCTTCTTGCGAAGAAGCGAAAAATTTCTTGAAATTTTCTCTGCTTCTTCTTTATTCGCCAAAAAAGCCTCTCCGGCTTTAACACCATCAAAAGCATAATTTGCACAATATGCAGCGGCTTCAGCCTTTTTGCCTTGTTTGTCGGCCGCCTCCAAAATCAAACGGGTATTATCTTTTCCATTTAAATTTGGTGGTAAATCAACAAAAAGATCATCACTCGACCATGGTTTTCGCGCCGCTCTCAAACAGCAAATCAAACCATGTTTACCGCTCTCATCAACATAAGCAACAAACCCCGAAGGTTGCCTTCCCGGAATAATATCTTTTGAAAAAGATTTATCCGCAGCATAATAAACCATACCCGCACCTACACTTGCGTTCATTGGTGTTAGTTTACTATTTTTTTCCATAACATATAAATTTAATAATTAAATATTTGTTATAACAATAATGTTTTGTAAAAATTTTGTCAACAAAAATTCATTCTTAAAACATTGTTCAAAAAAAATTCCGGCTGCCAACAACCAGCTGCCGGAAAATTTTTAATTTTGGAAAACTATTGGCTTTCAGCCCTTTCTTTTATTTTGCGCTTGAAGTATTCATGACAAAGCACCACATACTCTAACGCTTTTTCAGAAGAATAATAGTCTTCCAGCTCATCAAACAAAACACTTAACCTGACATAAATATCAGAAATTGACATTTGCAACGCGCGCATGACTACTTTTTTTTTTGTATCACCGATTTTTTGTGGTTCGACGCGCCAACCACGTAATAAAAACAGTCAAGACAGCCAAAGCGATAAACATAACCATAATTTATTTTACAATTATTTTACCTTCGTAGCATCGTTCCAGAGCTTTTCCCTTATAAGCCAAAATCAAAAGCACAACCAGTACACCAAGCAATATTCCGGTCAGAGAAAACAAACCAACAAAGATTAAAGACTCATCCTTTACCACCTGCATCCCCACACCGATAATCGCCGAAATAGTAAGAACCGCGCATAAAACCGCCAACGTTATGGAATTTCCTATATACCGTTGTGCTTTGTCAAAAGCCTTCGCTGTTTCCATATCCGGCGCAAAGACGACCTGCTCGGCAATTTTTAAGAAAAAAGTCTTCGTTCTCTTGGAAACATGACCTCAAAGCCGGCTTCTCCCGGCGTTTTGCCATATTTGGCCTTAAACCACATAAAAGCATCTTGTTGTAATTTTTTTCCATCCATAATTATTTAAGTTTTAATGATTAAACATAATAATTAAAATTCAGAGGCATGTTAAACTAAAACTATTCATTTGACAAGTTTTTTATATCTGGATTTTTTGTTAAAAAATAGCAAGCCGACGGTTCACATCCGAGCCCCGACAATAAAAAAAGAGGTCGCTTTCGCAAACCTCTTTTTTGGTCGGGACAGGCGGATTCGAACCGTCGGCATCTTGCTCCCAAAGCAAGCGCTCTACCAGGCTGAGCTATGTCCCGTTTTAATCTTTGCAAAATAATACTTGTAACACTCTCAAAATATTTTTTGGTCGGGACGAGAGGATTCGAACCTCCGACTTCTTGCACCCCATGCAAGCGCTCTACCAGGCTGAACTACGTCCCGTTTTTTTATTCTATTATAATAATTATTTCTCTCTGTGCAAGAAGTCTTCCGACTTCTTGTCTTGCTTCGTATGTTTCGCTTGTTCAAA
>CALXZJ010000047.1 GCA_944393235.1 uncultured Alphaproteobacteria bacterium
ACTATGCCCGCCGGCACTGCATTTTGAACAACTCTCAGCCCCCTCCGGACATGATGTCTTGGTATAACTCGAGCAGTTTATGGCGGTGCAGGCTTTATATGTCGTATCAAACGGGCATTTTATATATTTGCTGCAATTTTCCACATCATCTTGAGAATAGCCCAAACTTTCACACGACGGCTGCGTCGTACAGTTTAACGCAGCCAGAGCCGGATTAGGAAAAGTAAAGGGTCCTGCCACCAAAGCCGCGGCCGCAAATAAGGAACGGCAAGGGTGTTGAAATGCCGTATGACGCTTTGAGGCAGGATATTGACAATAAAAAGGATAAGACATAAGAATACTCCTTACAAAATTGCGTATAAATTTAATTATAAACCGTTTTTTTTTTTTTCAACTTTAAAGTTTGACCGCCGCAAAAATATCCCTCTTTGGATGTAAAAAAATTTATGGACGTATGCAAAATAAATGCGGAAAAAGGGAAAAAAACGCCTTAACCGCCGCACTACCGCGCGGCGATGGCGCGACAGAAAAAGGAGCCGACAACGTCGCACATCCCGTCATCCCATGAGCCGACAACGTCGGCGAGTTTAGGGATATCCTGTTTACAGTATTGTAATACCTCTATTAATGTTCAATCATAAAATAAATAACAAAGCCGCAATAGTCTTCAGATTGACAGTAATTGCAAAATTCCCAGATTTGTTGAACTTGAGCATTTCGTAAGCATTTTCTTTCTGAAGTACAGCTTTCATCGCCATAAAAAACAGTTGCACTATAACTAGAATAGTCTTCCCCGGAGCGCATACTTAATGCCGTCAAATCAGAAGCATACCCCTTGGCAACAGTAACGATATTTTTACAAATTTCTGCTGATTGGCTTGTGATGGCATTATTAGTTTGATCAATATTAACAGCAAGATAATAATCAATTTGTCCACCTGTTGTATGTTTTGCGTAAGCAAGGGTCATATAATTGCCAAAAATATCATAAATGTAATTATTTTTATAAGTCATACCATCAGGAATGAGGTTAAGTTTATCAAAAAGATTTGCACCAAAACTTGTACCGCCAAAAGCTCGATTAAGTTCCGGTTTAATCTGAATAGCATTACTTAATAACATACTAAACGATTCTGCATGTTTGTTGAGCTTATACTTAAACATCGCCTTGGAATAACCGGCAATAGCGCCGACCGATAAAACGCCGATAATGGCTAATACACCCAGCATTTCCACCATACTTCTACCACATTCACGCATAATATTCTCTCCAAAATTGCAAAAAACACCTGTTTTCACGTCATTCTAAACCGTTTTTTTTTTTTTGCAATTTTAAAGAGTCTTTTGGGGATAACTTACAACCGGCACTTTATCGTCATCCCACGAGGATACGTTAGTATCCGAGTTTAGGGATCTCCCAAAGGACGCCTTAACCGCCGCACTACCGCGCGTCGGTGGCGCGACAACACAAAACACCATGCCACCGAGGTGTTGGAAATGTTGAGGATAAATTATCTCGGCTTGCAGCCGCAATAAGTTTGTTGATAAAGTTCCAGTTCTTTAATCAGTTGCGCCCGCAGCGCTTGCATACCGTTTTTGCGCCCCTCGATTTCAAGATACGGAAATTTTGTTTCTTTAGCGGCACGCTCGGCCATGTCATTGACTTGATCAAGATTCTTATACCGCGAAACGCCCAAAACCGATGCCACGGCGGTAAAACCGTTTTCCTTGGCGTATTCCATCACCCGTTTGAGCCGCATATGAAAACACAAAGAGCAGCGTTTGCCGCGCTCCGGCTCGTTTTCCAAACCTTTGGTCATATTGCACCAACGTTCGTTGTCATATTCCAATTCAATAAACGGCACTTGATAAAGTTCGCACACACGCTTGTTTTCATCGCGGCGCTTTTCATATTCAGCCAAGGGGCGGATGTTGGGGTTATAAAAGACAACGCTGAAATCCTGCCGTGCTTCGGCTAAGGTTTTAATAACCGCACAAGAGCAGGGCGCGCAACACGACAGCAGCAAAATTTTTTCTTTGTCCGCCAAATAAAAATGCCCGTCTTCATACACGATATGGAACACCGCGCCGTTGGGAATATCATGCTGTTTTTTGCCCAAATGCAGCAACAACAAGCGCAAAACCATACTATGTGTGGCAATGCCGATTTTTTGGTACGGCTGCGACAAAAGCCCTTTTAAGCCGCTAATGGTGCGGTTTAAAATTTGCCGTTTGCTTTCACCGCCTTGAAAATGCACGTCTTGAAATTGGTTATCAAGTTTTGCCCATTGTGAAAAAAGCGCGCGTTCGTCTTGTGTCAGCGTTTCTTTCTTTTGCCCTTCAATCACGCCCAAACGGCCTTCAATAAAATGCCGGTCGGTTTTGAGCGGAATATCTAAAGTTTGGGCAACGGTTTCCGCTGTTTCAAAAGCGCGTTTGAGCGGGCTGGAAAAAACAATTTCAATACCGCTGTTTTTAAGATTTTCAGCCAAATTTACCGCCTGCGTACGTCCTTTTTCATTCAAAGGTGCGTCAACGGTTTGACCTTGAAATTGTCCGGCGGCGTTCATATCGGTTTCACCGTGGCGGAAAATATAAAAATCTTTTCTCATGCCAACTTATCCTTTAGATATTTTGCCGTGTAGCTGCCTTTAGTTTTAGCCACTTGTTCAGGTGTCCCTTGTGCGATGATGCGTCCGCCGCCGTCACCGCCCTCGGGGCCGATATCCACGATATAATCCGCGGTTTTAATCACGTCCAGATTATGCTCAATCACCACCACGCTGTTGCCTTGCTCCACAAACATATGCAAAACTTTCAAAAGCTTGTTAATGTCTTCAAAATGAAGTCCGGTTGTCGGTTCGTCCAAAATATAAAGCGTTTTGCCGGTGGCTTTTTTGGAAAGTTCCTTGGAAAGTTTGACGCGTTGCGCTTCACCGCCGGAAAGCGTGGTTGCCGGCTGACCGAGCTTGATGTAGCCCAAACCGACTTGTCGCAACAAATCCAGACGGTTTTTAATCGCCGGTATGGCTTCAAAAAATTTATAAGCCTCGTCAACCGTCATATCCAACACATCGGCGATGGATTTGTCTTTATATTTGACTTCCAGTGTTTCACGGTTAAAACGTTTGCCTTTGCAAACCTCGCATTCCACATAAACATCGGGTAAAAAATGCATTTCAATTTTGGTAACGCCGTCGCCTTTGCAGGCCTCGCAGCGCCCACCGGCAACATTAAAAGAAAAACGTCCCGCCGAATAGCCGCGTGCTTTGGATTCCGGCAAACCGGCAAACCAGTCACGGATGTAGGTAAACAAACCGGTGTATGTCGCCGGATTTGATCGCGGCGTGCGCCCGATAGGCGATTGGTCAATATCAATAATCTTGTCAATATTTTCTGCGCCTTTTAAGGTTTTGTAAAATCCGGTAGGTTCGCGTGAGCCGTTGATTTCGCGGTTTAAAGCTTTATAAAGCGTTTCCAAAATCAGCGATGATTTTCCGCTTCCCGACACGCCGGTAATACAAGTCATCGTGCCTAACGGGAGTTTGAGATTAACACCTTTTAAATTGTTGGTGGTCACACCGTTTAGTTCTAAAAATTTGCCGTTTCCTTTGCGCCTTTTTATCGGAACTTCAATTTTTTTATTGCCGTTTAAATATTGCGCGGTCAGACTGTTTTGGCTTTGCAAAACTTCCGCTACTGTCCCGCAGGCCGTCACCTTGCCGCCGTTGTCGCCGGCACCCGGTCCCATGTCTACCAAAAAATCGGCGGAGCGAATGGCGTCTTCATCATGTTCCACCACAATCACCGTATTGCCGATATCGCGTAGCCTTGTCAAAGTTTCCAACAGTTTATCGTTATCGCGCTGGTGCAAGCCGATGGACGGCTCGTCCAAAACATACATCACGCCGGTCAGTCCCGAGCCGATTTGCGACGCTAAACGGATTCGTTGCGATTCGCCGCCGGATAGCGTGCCGGATTGCCGTGACAAATTAAGATAATCCAACCCGACATTGTTCAAGAAGTGCAGACGCTCAATGATTTCTTTCAAAATTTTATGAGCGATTTCGCGTTTTTGCACCGAAAGTTGTTCTTCCACGCCTGAAAACCATTGCAAAGCGTTTTTAATGGACATCTCGGAAGCTTCCATAATGTCCAGCCCGCAAATTTTAACCGCCAACGCTTCAGGTTTTAGGCGCTTGCCTTTGCAAAATTCACATGGCGCGGCGGATTGATAATGGGAAAGTTCTTCGCGCGTGGCAGGAGAATCGGTTTCCAAAAACCGCCGCTCCATATTGGGAATAACACCTTCAAAAGGTTTATCGGTAACAAAACGCGAATAATACATCGGAATGGATTCGTTGCCGGAACCGTAAAGAATGATATTTTTGGCGCGCTCCGGCAGGTCTTTCCACGGTGTTTTGGTAGAAACCCCCAAATAATCGCATAAAGAATTAACGGTTTGGGTGTAAAAAGACGTCCTGAAACCATACCACGGCGCAATAGCGCCTTTATCTATACTCAAGTTTTCATTCGGGACGATTAGGTTGGGGTCCATGTAAAGCCGCGCGCCGATACCGTCGCAATGCGGGCAGGCGCCGTACGGGTTATTAAAGGAAAACAACCGCGGCTCAATTTCTTCAATCGTGAAACCGGAAACCGGACAGGCAAATTTGGAAGAAAATATTTTGCGCTCGCCGCCGATGACGTCAACAAACAACAGCCCGTCGCTTAATTTTAAAACCGTTTCTATGGATTGACTCAAACGGTCGGCGATTCCGGATTTGACCACCAACCGGTCAACCACCACTTCAATGTCATGTTTTTGATTTTTATTTAAGTTTGGCACGTTTTCAATGTTGTACATCTGCCCGTCAATATTCAAGCGTTGGTAGCCTTGTTTTTGCAAACTTTCAAATTCTTTTTTAAATTCGCCTTTTTTGCCGCGGGCAATCGGTGCCAGCAAAACGATTTTACTGCCGTCCGGATATTCTAAAATTTTATCAACCATTTGCGAAACGGTCTGCGATTCAATCGGCAATCCGGTGGCCGGTGAACAAGGTGTTCCGGCGCGTGCCCACAACAGACGCATATAATCATAAATTTCGGTTACGGTGCCGACCGTGGAGCGGGGATTGTGCGAAGTTGTTTTTTGTTCAATGGAAATGGCCGGCGACAAACCTTCAATTGCATCCACATCAGGCTTTTTCATTAAATCCAAAAACTGACGGGCGTAGGAAGAAAGGCTTTCCACATAACGGCGCTGCCCTTCGGCATAAACCGTATCAAAGGCAAGCGAAGATTTTCCCGAGCCGGACAAACCGGTAATAACCGTCAGTTTGTCTTTAGGGATGTTGATGTCAATATTTTTAAGGTTGTGTTCCCGTGCGCCTTTAATTTCAATAAACTTTTCTTCTGCCATTTTAAATATCTCCTGACCATTCCGCAATATAATGAAAACCCGCAAATAAAACAACCAAAATTTTCAACCTGGCGCTTAAAAAAACAAAAAAATATCCGGCAACATGTTATTGCCGGATGGTTAAAACTTAAATTAAAAATCAAAATTCATTACCGCGGGATTCCATCAAATTTTCGACACGGCTGGTTTCAGCCTCGTGATGAGCTTCGGCTTCTTGTTTAGCACGCCATACAGATTTAATGACACCGTTTTTCAAAGTAAGTTTGCGCTCATCTTTTGACAAAGGAGGTTCGCCGTTTTGTGCGCGTTTTTCATCTGCATCGCGCAAACGAAGAAGTTCTTCGGTAGCATTACGGGTAAACATATCTTTGCGTCCGCCGGTGCCGATGGTGCGTGAATTTTGTTTTAGAAAATTATTCAATTCAACTTTTTCCTGAACGGTCAAAGTAACATTTTTTGTTTCAGTCATAATCTGTCTCCTTAAGAATATATAGTTAAAAATCTGTATTGTTACCGGAACATATAAATTAGTTGATTCTCTATAATAATTGTTGTAAGTTCCTTTCGTACATTAATACAGATTATAGAAAATGCTTAAACAAATCGTAAAAATAATTGTTATAGCACTAACATTTTGGCCTTTGTTATGCAAGGCTGAAGTAAAAGTTGCCGTGATTGCCCCCAAAACTGGAGAATATCAAATTTGGGGCAATGAACTGATAAAAGGTGCTCAAATAGCGGTTAATGAAATCAACCGCAGTGGCGGAATTTTAGGAAAAAAATTAGAATTGATGAGCATAGATGACGCCTGCAGCGATAATTTAGCGATTTCAGCGGCAGAAATGCTTTCAGTCGGGTTAGAAAACAAACCGTCTTTAGTTATAGGTCCGTATTGTTCCAATGCGTTTGAAACAATTTCTAAAATTTATTCTAAAGCAAAAATTTTTCAAATTGTGCCGACAACGTTAAATTATCGAGACGCGGGGATAGAATATGGTGGCATGATAAAAATGGTTGGCTTTAAAGAACAAGCCAGTCGAGATTTTTTTAAGGTTTATAACAAACATTTTGCCGGACGCAAAGTGGCACTTGTTTTTGAAGGAGAAACCGGCGGTGGTTTTTCAACGGTATTTGATGAGTTTCGCAAATACGGTAAGTCCTCTTTAATTAAACAGTATAATTTTAACGATTATACAGATACAAACAGCCTTGCTCGAGCAATTAACAAAGCTGAGGAAGATATTGTGGTTGCCATGGGAAGGCCGAAAAAAATAGCCAAATTAATACGAGATATAGCCAAACGAAACGATAAAACAATCTTTTTTACCAGCAAATATGCCGTTGGCGATTCTTTTTTTGAATATGCTGAAAATTATCTTGATAAAATTTATTTTGTGGCATTGCCGAGTTTTGAAGATGATCCCGGTTTTGCCGAAACCTTGGTCAAACTTCGTTTACATGGCATTGAACTTGAAGGACTGAACATATATGGTTATGCCGCGGTTAAAATGTGGAAAGAACTGGTAACAGAAACCAAAACTTTAGAATATGATGCCTTATCTGCAAAAATCCGCGATGGAAAATTTCAAACATCGTGGGGAAAAACATTTTTTAATAACGGCAATGTTAAAGAACCGGTGCATTATGAATTTTACCAATATCAAGATGGTGAATATATTCAAATAAATTTTTAGACACAACAAAAAACTCCGCAATTTGCGGAGTTTTAAAAAACAAATTCAAAAACTTAAAATGGAATGTCATCATCCAAAGTAGAAGCTTCGCTTTGCGAAGGAGAGTTGTCCCAGCCGGACGAAGAAGCGCCGCCAAAGACATCATCAGCTCCGCTCGGAGCACTACCATCGCCGGAGCGCGGGTCGAGCATCACCAAAACACCGCTGAAATTTTGCAAAACCACTTCAGTGGTGTATCTTTCCTGACCATTTTGATCTTCCCATTTACGGGTTTGCAATTGACCTTCAATATAGACTTTAGATCCTTTATGTAAATAACGCTCGGCGGTATCAGCCAATTGCGGATTAAAAATCACCACCCGATGCCATTCGGTGCGTTCTTTCCAGTCACCGGAAAGTTTATCTTTCCAACGATCCGAAGTTGCCACGTTAAGATTGACGATTTTTGTACCGCTTTGGGTGTTGCTTACGCGCGGGTCGGCGCCTAAATTGCCGACCAAGATAACTTTATTAATGCTTCCAGCCATAATTTTATTTCCTAAAAAAATGTTTAACTGCAAAACAATATAAAATTATTTTTTTTAATAGCCAAGCCAAAACCGGCGTTTTACACATATAATAAGTTGACAATTATTCAAATTGTGCTATTTCAACAGCATAACTAAAATTATTAAACAAACTTATTATGAAAAAGTACCAAAAAATTATTTTCATTTTAGTAGCGGGCGCTCTGTTGATGTTTTTATGCGCTTGCACGCCTGAAGAACCGGAACCGACAAAGGATTTTAACTTTGAAGGACCGAATTTAAGTGATCTGCTGTTTAATTATTATGCCGACCATTATACGGATACGTATGTCGTTTCAGATGGCAGGGTCGAAATCAGGGCGGAGTATGAATTTTATAGCGCCTGGGGATGCTTATCGTATTATCTGGCAGTTGAAAACGCCGTCAGCAAAACGGTAAAAGACAAGACCGTGGCTGAGGTTCTGAGTGCACCGGCAGATGCCGCAGATGCTGCAGAAAATTATTTTATCGAAAAATACGATTGGCTTTCCTTAAAAATCCGTTATTTGCGTTTTACCCAAGTGACGCAAATAGAGTAATCTTAAATCAAAACCCCGAATATCGCTCATCAGACGGGGTTTTGGTATTTTAAAACAATTCAAACGTTAAAGTACAATCGGATCCGGCAACACATTCGTTACATAAAGAATACACATTATTTAGCGCAACATCTTTAAGGCAGGTGCGTGTTTCCGTACATTCCGAGTCGCCGTAAAAAGAACTGCCGTAAGAGTTTCCTTCACCGCGATACAGCCAAACCATGTAGATGCTGTCATGCAAAGGAATTGCCAAGTTTAAAATAAGCGAGGTACATAATTTGACATTAAAAGTTTGGTTGCTTGAAGGATTAACCGCCGATAAATAATAATCGATTACAAATCTTGAACGGACAAAAGGTCGAAAAGTTAAGCCATTACTTTCTATGGTGGCACCATCGCTTAAAATTGTAAAATTATCAGGAAAAAGGCTGAGTTTGCTAAGGTAAGGAGCAAGGTTGCCGTCTTTTTCTTTTAGATTTTCGTATTCGGCTAACCGGGCGATAAAATAACTGTGATTTTGTACAATTTTATTAACTTTATATTTCATCATCGCCTTGGAGTAACCGGCAATAGCGCCAACCGATAAAACGCCGATAATTGCTAAAACACCGAGCATTTCGACCATACTTCCACCACATT
>CALXZJ010000048.1 GCA_944393235.1 uncultured Alphaproteobacteria bacterium
AAATCACCAGTATCCCCCTCCCCCCCAACCGTTTTTTTTTTTGCAATTTTAAAGAGTCTGGTGGGGATAAGTTACGCGCGATTGGCGTTTTTTTTAATCGTTTATTCATAAATTGTTAACCGCTTGCAAAAAGATGATGACAAAAGGCTTAAAGTCGGTAATATAAACGCAGAAATAAAAGAAAAGGAATGTGCATGCAGCCTGTATATAAACGAATTTTGTTAAAACTTTCCGGAGAAGGTCTGATGGGCGACCGCGAATTTGGAATGTCGCCTGAAGTTATAAACCGCTTGGCAGCCCAAGTTAAAAGTGTCAGGGAGCTCGGCGTGGAAGTGTGTATTGTTGTCGGTGGCGGCAACATATTCCGCGGTGCTAAAGAAGCTTCCAAAGGCATGAACCGCAGTGTGGCTGACCAGGTCGGTATGTTGGCAACCATTATGAACGCGCTTTATCTACAAGATGCGTTGGAAAAAATTGATGTTGAGGTTCGCGTCATGTCGGGCTTAAATGTGCCGCAGGTTTGCGAGCCGTATATGTATCGAAAAGCCTTAAATCATCTGGAAAAAGGCAGGGTGATTATTTTTGCTGCCGGCACGGGTAACCCTTATTTTACAACCGACACCGGTGCGGCGCTTCGTGCGTCGGAAATGCAATGTAGCGCTTTGCTTAAGTCGACACAGGTGGACGGCGTGTATGATAAAGATCCGCGTCAAAATCCGGATGCAAAGCGTTTTGATGTTATCAGCTATAATGAGGTTATCGAAAAGCGGTTGGCAATTATGGATATAGCGGCTGTGGTGCTTGCTAAAGAAAGCAAAGTCCCGATAATTGTGTTTAATCAGCAGGAAGAAAATTCATTAATCAAAGCCGTATGTGGCGAAGGTAAGTTTACAACAATTAAATAAACAGAGGTAATCATGTCAGATTTTAGTGAAATTAAAAGTGATGCTAAAGGCAGAATGGATAAAACTTTGGAATCTTTAAGGACGGATTTCGGAAGTTTGCGTGCCGGTCGTGCGCATGCCAGCTTGCTTGATGGCATTATGGTTGAAGCCTACGGCAGCTTAACGCCGATTTCCCAAGTTGGAACAGTAAATGTGCCGGATCCGCGCACGCTGTCTGTCAGCATTTGGGATAAAAGCTTGGCTAAAAGCGTGGAAAAAGCTTTGCGTGAAAGCGACCTGGGGTTAAACCCGGTTTCGGATGGCACGCTTATTCGGATTCCGATTCCGCCGCTAAGTGAAGAGCGTCGTAAAGAATTGGTCAAGATAGCCGGAAAATATGCCGAACAAAACAAAGTTGCGATTCGCAACATTCGCCGCGATGCTTTGGATGAGGTTAAAAAATTAAAAAAGGATAATCTGATTTCGGAAGATGAAGAAAAACGTTTCGAAAATGAAATCCAAAAATTAACCGACGATTCTATCAAAAAAATTGATGAAATGTTGGAAAATAAAGAAAAAGACATTATGCAGGTTTAGGACTTTTAACGTGACGAATAAGCTGGAACACATTGCTGTTGTTATGGACGGCAACGGTCGCTGGGCGGCCAAACGCGGTTTGCCGCGCAATGCGGGGCATAAAAAAGGTGCCGAAGTTGTCATAGAAGTGGCAAAAGCAGCCAAAGAACTCGGCGTAAAATTTTTAACATTGTACGCGTTCTCGACCGAAAACTGGAAACGCAGTCGTGAAGAAGTAGATGGTTTGATGAATTTATTGCGAGAATATTTGGCTAAAGACTTTAAGGAGCTGAAGGAAAATGATGTCCGGATTCGCTTTATCGGCGAACGTCAGATGCTTGCTGATGATATTGTCGCGAAGATAGAAGAGCTGGAAAAATCCACGGCGCAAAACAAAAGTTTGGGGCTGCAAGTGGCTTTAAGTTATGGCTCTCGGCAAGAGATTTTGCACGCTGTCAAAGAAATTGCCTCTCAGGTAAAATCTGGCGATATGTCGTTAAAAGATATTGATGAACAAAGTTTTTCTGCTATGCTCTATACTGCAGGCGTTCCTGATCCGGATTTGGTTATACGCACCAGCGGCGAACAAAGGATCAGCAATTATCTGTTATGGCAAATAGCCTATGCCGAGTTTTTCTTTACAAAAACTTTGTGGCCGGACTTTACAAAAACTGAACTGCAAGAAATAATCGAAAGTTATCAGACAAGGGAGAGAAGATATGGCAAAGCCTGAAGCAAAAAATCAAACGCAAATCAAGTCGGAAACAAAGAAAAAGAATAATTACAAAATGAAAAAAAATGTTCCGGGAAAAATATTGGTTGAAAAATCAAGCCAAAATCATCGTCAGGCGCAGGTGGTAAAATCGCACTCTGATAGCCGTGTTCAAAAAACAGTATCGGCTCAAAATATGAATCAACATAAAGGCAAAAAGAACGGGACGCTGGTCAAACGAGTGGTTGCGGCTTTGGTTATGCTGCCGGTTGTGATTGGTGCATTGTGGGCAGGGTATCCCTTTGTTGATGTCTTAACACTGATTGTCGGTGTGCTGTTGTCGTGGGAGTGGTGCAATATGGTACCCAACCGCAATCCGGCAACTTATACATCCGCATATATTGTTTCATTAGCGGTGTCGCTGCTGATTTATGATGTTATGATGGTGTCGACAACTATTGTTTTGGTCGGGTTATGCGTATGGCTCAAAGCCAGAAAAGAACAACATCGTTTTTTATTAACCCTTGGCGTGCCATATGTATCAATCGGTGTCGGTGCTTTGTTGTGGCTGTATCGTGATGTGTTTATTTATCATCCTTATAACTTTTATATGACCTTATGGTTTTTTGTTATGGTTTGGGCTATGGATATTGGTGGCTATGTTGTTGGCAGCACGCTTAAGGGACCAAAATTGGCGCCCAAAATCAGCCCGAATAAAACTTGGGCAGGCTTAATAGGAGGCATAGCCTTTGCGGTTTTGGCAAGTCTTTTGTATTTTTACATTTTGTCTTTACCGGGAGTCATGAAGATAAACGGCGACGCACAAACTTTCTTTGCAATTTTAGGGGGCTTGATAGCGGCTGTATCACAAATTGGAGATTTGATTGAATCTGCAATTAAACGTAAGTTAGGGCTAAAAGATTCCAGCAATTTAATACCCGGCCATGGCGGTGTCTTTGACCGTATCGACGGGTTGATTTTTGCCGCGCCTTTTGTGTGTTGGTTGTTTGCTTATGGGTTGTGGCTTTTCTAAGGTATGATACAAATGGAATGGATATTAAACATAATTTACTACGTTGTTCCCTTTCTTTTCCTGTTGGGTGTACTGGTTTTTGTGCATGAATTTGGGCATTTTATTGTCGCCCGCTTAACCGGTGTGCAAGTCAGTGCTTTTTCTATCGGTTTTGGTAAAGAGCTGTGGGGCAGGGTGGATAAAAAAGGCACGCGCTGGAAAATTTCGGCCATACCGCTTGGCGGCTATTGCCAATTTTTAGGCGATGCCGATGCGTCTTCTTCAACCACGGACGAACAGGTTTTGTCATTATCTGAAGAGGAAAAAAAACGGGCGTTCCCCTACCAAAATCCATTTAAGAAATTGGCTATTGTACTGGCAGGTCCCGGGTTTAATTATCTGTTTGCCATTTTGATTTATACATCATTATTTGCGGTGCTCGGCACCTTTACATTTCCGCCGATTGTTGGCGAGGCGGTGCCGGAAGGTGCTGCTGCTCAAGCCGGCATTATGAAAGGCGACCGGATCTTAACCATTAACGGGCAGGAAATTGCCGATTTTTCGGAAATTTCACGGGAAGTAGCGATGGCGGCTGACCATCAAGTGGATATAGATGTCCGCCGCGGTGATGAAGTGCTGAATTTTAAATTCCCTTTAACCGAAATCAGCATGGAACAAAGCGATGGCACGACCACAAAACAATATATGTTGGGCATCAAATCCGTCACCACGATTGAAAGCGGACATGAACAAGTCTCATTACCTAAAGCTTTTGTCTTAGCCGTACAAGAAACTTGGGATGTCACAATAACAACCTTGCGCGGCGTCGGGCAAATGTTGAGCGGCAAGCGTAGCGGCGAAGATGTCGGCGGCGTTATCCGTATTGCTGAAATGACCGGAGACATCAGCAAAAGCCAGGGTTGGCTTGATTTTGTTGTTTTTATGGCGCTGCTTTCAATTAATTTGGGCTTGATTAACTTGTTCCCGATACCGGTTTTGGACGGCGGCAATGTGGTGATTTATATTTTAGAAATCATCAGCGGCAGAGAGATGAATGAGCGTGCAAAAGAATATTTATTCCGTTTTGGTTTATCCTTGCTTATAGCGTTGATGGTATTTGCCACATGGAATGATGTCTCGCATTTGTTTGATCGTTGGTTTAATACTTAAAAAAATAAGGAAAATGTCATGAAAAAAATATTTTTCGGGACTTTAACTGCTTTTTATTTCTTATGCTTACAGGCAAATGCTGCTGATTTTTATGTGCAAAAAATAAGCATAGACGGTTTGCAGCGGGTAGAAAAAGAAACGGTGCTTGCTTATTTAGGCCTTAAGCCCTCTGAAACAATTTCGCAAGAACAAATGGATTCGGCATTCAAAAATCTTTACGCGACGGGGTTGTTTGCCGACATTAAAATGACCACGGAAAAAAACGGCATTTTAAAATTAACGGTCGAAGAAAATCCTTTAATTGGCGAACGTGCTTTTGACGGCAACAAAAAACTTGATGATAAAATTTTAGAAACCGAAGTTCAAAGTGCGCCCAACAGTATATATAGCCGAGCCAAAGCGCAACAAGATGTCCGCCGCATTTTAGAGGTATATAAACGTGCCGGTCGTTACGCGGTTGAAGTTGAACCAAAAATCATTGAACGTCCTGAAAATCGGGTAGATTTGATTTTTGAAATTGACGAAGGCCCTGAAGCCAAAATTGATAAGATTAATTTTTTCGGCAACAAGCATTATTCTTCGCCTGATTTGCAAGAGGTTTTGATGAGCAAAGAAAGCCGCTGGTACCGGATTTTTTCCAGCGCTGAAAATTATGATGCCGAAAAAATGAATTATGACAAAGAACTACTGCGCCGTTTTTATCACCAACGCGGCTATGCTGATTTTCGGGTCATATCGGCAGTGGCAGAATTAGCGCCCAACAAAAAATCGTTTATCTTGAATTTTACTTTAGATGAAGGGCCGCGTTACCGGATTGGTAAAATTAAAATCGATTCGGCAATCAATGAAGTTCCGTCAAATATCATCTTAAAACAAGTCCAATTCAAGTCCGGTAGTTGGTATAATGCTGATTTGGTTGAAAAATCCGTTTCCGGAATTGTTGAAGAGCTTGGTAAAAAAGGTTTTGTTTTTGTTGAAGTTACGCCCACATTAAATCGAAACGCTGCAAGCAACACAATAGATATAACTTTTAACATTGCAGAAGGCGAGCGCATTTTTATTAACCGGATTAATATTTCCGGCAACACCAACACCTTAGACGAGGTCATCCGCCGCGAATTTCGTTTAGATGAAGGCGATGCTTTTAATGTCGCCAAAATTCAGGATTCGCGCCGAAATATTGAAAATTTAAATTATTTCAGCAAGGTGGATATTCAGTCAGCTCCGATAGATTCAAGCAAAGCGGATATCAATGTTGATGTTGAAGAAAAATCGACAGGATATTTTAATATCGGCATCGGTTATTCAACCGTCAACGGTGCATTAATTCAAGGCGGCATCACTGAAAACAATTTTCAAGGCAAAGGTCAGCAATTAAGTGTTGACGGCAGTGTGTCTGAACGTTCTAAAGATTATTCGATGAGCTTTACTGAGCCATATTTTTTAGACCGCCGTTTAAGTGCGGGTGCTGATGTCTTTTACAGCGATGAAGACTATCAAGACGAAAGTTCTTACGACAGTTCCAGTGTAGGCGGTCGGATTCGTTTAGGTTGGAACTATACGGATGATTTATATCAGGTTGTCCGCTACACCTTAAGACAAGATGAAATTAAAGATGTTAAAGAATATGCCTCAATTTACATCAAAGAAGAAGAAGGAAAATCAACCGGCTCTGTTGTTGGTCAAACCTTAATTTATGACAAACGCGACAGCGCTATTCGCACCAAAGACGGTTATTATTTATCTTTTGGCAATGATATTGCTGGTGCCGGCGGAGATGAAAAATATTTCAAATTTGATGTCAAAGCTTACAAGTTCTTTACCGTGTCAGATTACTGGACATTTAAGTTCTACGCCAACGGCGGATATATCACCGGTTACGGCGGGGAGGATGTCCGCTTATCACAACGTTATTATTTGGGCGGCAACACGCTTCGCGGCTTTGAATTTGGCGGCATTGGCGCCCGTGATAAAGAAACCGACGATGCCTTAGGCGGAAACTGGGTGGTATATGGCGGTGCCGAAATGTCGTTCCCGATAGGTTTAGACGAAGTTGGCATTCGAGGCCGCACATTTTTTGACATTGGCATGATGGGCAAGCCTGATAAAATTGATACAGCATTGGTTGATTATTCTTCCAAACCGCGTGCCTCAATCGGTTTTGGCTTTGAATGGTTCTCGCCGATGGGCAAAATTGACATAGATTTTGGTTTCCCGGTCATGAAAGAAGATTATGATGAAACCGAAGTCTTCCGCTTAAATTTTGGCACCAGCCTGTAAAATAGGAGTAAAACAGCATGATTGATAAAACTTTTTATAAAAACAACGGTCCGTTTACCTTAGCGCAGATTGCCAAAATAACGGGTGCGGTACTCACTGATGAAAGCAAAGCCAGAACAAAAATAAAAGAAATTGCCACCATGGAAAAAGCCGGAGCAGATGACATTTGTTTTTTCTATGACCGTAAAGCCAAAGAAAAAGCCGCCAACATCAAAGCCAAGGCATGTATTACCAATGACGATTTAAAAACTTGGATTCCGTATGGTGTTATCGTTTTAGTTTGTCCTGATCCGAAACAAGCCTTTTTAAGATTAAATCAAGCATTTTATGCAGAATACGAACCGTCCGCCGGCATTGACGCATCTGCGCAGATAGATAAAAGCGCCAAAATCGGGAAAAATTGCTTTATTGGCGCCCATGTTGTGATTGAGGAAAATGTTATTATCGGCGATAACTGCCGTTTAGAGGCGGGCTGCGTCGTTACACGCGGCTGCAAAATCGGCAACAACTGCCGGATTGGGGCAAATGCCTATATTTCATATTGTATAATGGGTAATGATTGTTACATTTATAGTGGTACGCGCATTGGTTGCGACGGTTTTGGCTTTAATTTTGAAAACGGCCGCCATGTCCGGATTCCGCAAATTGGACGGGTTATTATCGGCAACGATGTTGAGGTCGGTGCCAACACCTGCATTGACCGCGGCGCTTTGGATGATACTGTTATCGGCGACGGCTGCCGGATAGATAATCTGGTGCAAATCGCCCATAATGACAAACTTGGCAGAGGCTGTGTGATTGTGTCGCAAACCGGCATTGCCGGCAGTTGCACGTTTGGCGATTATGTGGTTTGCGGCGGTCAAAGCGGTTTTGCCGATCATTTAATGGTAGGAAGCGGCGCCCAAATTGCAGCACAATCCGGTGTTATGCGCGATATTGAACCGGGCGCGGTGGTTATGGGTTCACCGACTGTTCCATTTAAGGATTTTATGCGCCAGGTTGCCTTTTTGCAGCGTAACAGCAAAAAATAACTTGCCTTTGTTTTGAAAATATGCTTTGTTCAACTAAACTAAAAAAAGAGGGATAAAAAATGTCTGAAGTCAAAATTTATCGTATTGAAGATATTATGAAAATGCTGCCGCACCGCTATCCGTTTTTGTTGGTAGATCGGTTGGAAGTCGAAGTTCCGGGCGAAAAAGGCGTCGGCATTAAAAACGTCACCATGAATGAAGAATTTTTTCAAGGTCACTTCCCCGGCAATCCGGTGATGCCTGGCGTGCTGCAGATTGAAGCCATGGCGCAAACGGCTGGTGCGGTAGTGATTGCCAAAGATGAAAATTATGCCGATGAGAAACGTAGTGTTTTATTTATGTCGATTGACGGCGTTAAATTCCGCAAACCGGTCAAACCGGGCGACCAACTGCGCATGCATGTTGAAAAGATAAAAGAGCGCCGCAATATTTTTGTTTTCAAAGGTCAGAGCATGGTAGACGGCCAAGTGGTTTCCGAGGCTGAATTTACGGCAATGATTGTTGAGTAAACAGCAAGTATAATAAAAAAAGCCTGTTTTCCATGAAAACAGGTTTTTTTTATTGTATTTTAACTTAATTTCACGTATAATTTATACTAAGTATTGTTCAAACAGTACGAAAGGATAAGATAAAAGGGTGTTGAATTTGTTTTATCCGCCGGGAGCTTTTCTCAGGTTTGGTTATAAATTATTTTTTAAGGGTGTTGATATGAGTAAATTCGTTAATTTGAAAATTGCTCTGCCGGTTGCGGGTGCGCTTATAGGCAGCGGCAATGCTTTTGCTGCGTTAAACTGTACGGAACAGCCGTCGTGTGCAAGTTTGGGCTATTCTCAAAAAGATGTAGAAAATTGCAGCAAATATATAAAATGTCCGTTTGATACGACGTATAAAGCCTGCACCGCTATTGACTGCTCGAGTTATACCAAGACATCATGTCCGGAGGGGGCTGAGAGTTGTTCAAAATGCAGTGCCGGCGGGCATAGT
>CALXZJ010000049.1 GCA_944393235.1 uncultured Alphaproteobacteria bacterium
ATGGTGTAAAAGCATAAAATTTCCCCTCAAAACCCCTTATACGACTCATTCTAAACCGTTTTTTTTTTTTTCAACTTTAAAGTTTGACCGGCGCAAAAATATCTCCCTTTGGATGTAAAAAAATTTATGGACGCACCGTCATGCCAAAAAATGAGAAAAAGAAAAACAGACGCCTAACCTCAAGTGCTAAAGCACTCTTGAGCGCGTGACAACACGAAACGTCATGCCACGAGGATACACCAGTATCCGAGTTTAGGCATCTCTTCTCTATATGTGCAATAGACGCCTAACCTCAGTCGCTTACGCTCCTTCAGGGCGTGACAGAGAGGGGGATTGCGCGGTGGTGGTGTGACAAGGAAGATAGAATCGTGTGGCGGTGAATGAGAAAATTTGCTACATATAAAAAATGTAAAAATGATTTGACCCAGCAGCTAAAATGAGATTATATCCTTATCTTATCAGAAAGTGAAAATTATGGCGGAAAAATCTATTATATATGTTGATGTCGGTCGGTTGGTTGAAAAGGTAGAAA
This sequence comes from uncultured Alphaproteobacteria bacterium, assembly GCA_944393235.1. GTDB lineage: Bacteria > Pseudomonadota > Alphaproteobacteria > RF32 > CAG-239 > CAAFZY01. Next base: position 533 of record CALXZJ010000049.1, read on the forward strand.
CATGTAATTTGTTGTTTTACCCGGTGATGATCCATATTTTTTGGCAAGTCATGCGTAATCTTTATAAAGGAGAGGTAAACGAGCCTTGTCCGGTATATCAGATAATGCAGGGAAATGGGCAAAATGTGCTTGCTTGGCAAGAAATGAAAGATGATCGGGAGGTCTTTTTTGCCGATTATGTCCTTGCTTGTTACAACCATCTTCAGCCAAATAAACAAAAAAAACACGAGAAAATGCCGGTGGAAAGTTTTGGCGTGTTTTATGCCGAAGATGAACAAACGGCACATTTTGAAACAAATCTGCCTATGTTTATACTGCATCCGTTTGTACATCAGGATGGAAAAAATTTGTTGCCGATTTCCGTGCGCGGAAAAATAAGTTCGGCTGTGTTGATGCGTTTTGAACAAATGCTGATAGAACGAATAAACTCTTTTTAAAAAGTTTTTTGGCATTTGAGAATATAAAAATCTGCCAGATTGCCGACAATCGGTTGCCCATTGATATCTAAACGGCGGATTTTACCTTTTTCCAGTAAATAAAAGTTTTGTTCTCCGCTTTCGGCAGTTAAAATTAACTTGTTACCTCGGCGTTTGTATGTTCCTTTGCTGTTGAAGGTGCCGTTTTTTTCGCCGACGTATATGTCGGTTTCGGTAAATTTTTCGTCGGGGAAAAAGGTGATGGTTGTATCAATGCCAACACTGCTGGCAGCCGGTAGCAAGCCATTATAGATTTGGCATAAATCCGGTTCGCTGCGGCGGAAACATGCCGTTAAAACAATTGTTGTGATAAACAATGAAACAAATAATAAAATATGTTCGATGTGAGATCGCGCGGTTTTGCTGCCGGATTTTCGGAAGCGGGGCACTTGGGTTGTTTTTGTGTTGTTGGCAATAGGCTGATTGCAGGTAAAATCGTGCGGCATATTGTTGGGGTAAGTGCAGCCGCAACGGTCATCTTCGCTGCAATCGCATTTGTTTGCGTAATTGTAAATGCATCTTTCTTTGCTCATGTTTTTTCTCCCCAATAAAAAAGCCGGATGTGTTCCGGCTTTTTATATAAGCTTGAATTAACAAAATTTAAATATATTTGATTTCCAAAATTTCAAAAGATTTTTTGCCGCCGGGGGCAATGTATTCGGCAATGTCGCCGACTTCTTTGCCGATTAAAGCTTTGGCTAACGGCGATGAAATGGAAATCAGGTTCTTTTCGATATCGGCTTCATAATCGCCGACAATTTGATATTCGGTTTCTTTGTCGCTGTCTTCGTCTACCACTAAAACCGTGGCGCCAAAACGGATGACATCGCCTTTGACCGATTGCGGATCAATCACCTGGGCGCGGCTGACAACGGCTTCAAGTTCTTGAATGCGACCTTCGATGAAACTTTGTTTTTCTTTGGCGGCTGAATATTCGGCGTTTTCAGACAAATCACCGTGTGAGCGAGCTTCGGCAATGGCGGCAATGATGTTAGGCCTGTCTATGCCTTTTAGGTTCTTTAACTCCTGCTCAAGCTGCAGATAACCTTTTTTTGTTAAAGGGAATTTATCCATTTCAAAATCCTCCAAAAAAGACACTTCTTTCTTTTTATCAAGAAAGCCAGTTACGTTTAAAAAAGTTTGAAAAATTTGACTGCGACAGCGTTACCATGTCACAGCCATTTTTTATGTTTGTGATGTAATATATAGTACAAATAAAAAATAAATCAAGCATTTTCTTTTTTGTGTAAAACTTTTAATTTATCTATACAAAAAGCAGGGGTTTGGTATTTTTAAATCGTGAAATCTTTTGATGAAACGGAGAAAATTAATGAAAAAAGTTTTACTAGCTTCTTTAATGCTGAGTGCGGCTGTCGTGTTTTCAGCACCGGCTCAGGCTGTTGACAGCACCGGCTGTGGTTTGGGTTCTATGGCTTGGCGTGGTCAAAGCGGTATTATCCCACAATTGGCTGCCGTTACAACAAACGGGACTTTCGGTACACAGACTTTCGGTATTACTTTTGGTACTTCCGGCTGTGATCCAAATGGTCGTGTGACCGGCGGAACACAAAAAATGGTGTTGGCATTTTTAGAAAACAATCTGGAACAATTTGCCATGGATGCCGCTGCAGGACAGGGCGAAACCCTGACGACGCTTGCCGGTATTATGAATATGGATGAAAAAACAGTTGCGGAAAAAACATATCAGAATTTTGCCGTGTTGTTCCCGAATGAAAACGTTGATGCTGTTGACGTGACCTTGAAATTTTATCAAATTATGAAAGCTTAATTTTAAGGTGATGTGGATGAATGGACACGGCTGGCAATTCAGCCGTGTCTGTTTATATCAGAACGGACAAACACTGATGAAAAAAATTGTTCTTGCAGTTGGTTTTTGCTTTGGACTGTGCAGAACGGCATTTGCTGCCGATACTTTGGCGGATTTGCCGGAATGGCTGGCGCTTGGGCATTATCAAAAAGGTTGGTTTGGCTATGAAGGCACCATCGGCTCGGATAATTTTTATGTTAGTCCGGAAGGTAAAAATAATCCGCTAAAGGAACTTGAGGCAACCGTAACGCTGTTTCAGTCTGATGATGTGGAAAAAAAGTGTTTGTTTCCGGCGCGTTATATGTTTTTGAAAAAACATGGGCTGGTTTCAACGCCGTTTCCGTCTTGTGCTGAATTTGAACAGTTCAAAGAAGATTTACAGCCCGCAGGCATGACTTTGTTGTTTACCGATGCTTATATGAACAATTCTTCCTCTTTATTCGGGCATACGCTGTTGCGTGTGGATACGGCGCGTAAAGGTACGCAACTGTTGGCACATGGTATTAATTACGGCGCATGGACGCAAGGTTATGAAAATAGTTTTTTATATGCCGTGTACGGTTTGGCGGGGTTTTATCCCGGCGGGTATACGGTTAAGCCGTATTATGACATTATTAACACGTACAACAATATAGAAAACCGCGATATTTGGGAATATAATCTTAATTTGACGTCTGAAGAACTTGATTTGTTTGTGGCGCACATTTGGGAAGTGGGGCAAACAACCACGCCTTATTATTTTTTTACGCAGAATTGCTCATATATGCTGATGGAGTTGTTTGATGCCGTGCGGCCGGAATTAAACCTGGCGGCGGGTTTTAAAGGACAAACCATTCCGCTTGATACAATCAAAGCGGTTAATGCCCGGGAAGGGTTGGTTAAATCAGTTAATTATCGGCCGTCGCGGCAGCGAAAAATCCGCTATCGGATAAAGCAGATGAACGAACGTCAATATGATGCTTTTTTGGATGCGATTACGTTAGATTTGACAGAAACGCAAAATTTACCGGAAGATGAAAAAGCCGATGTGTTGGAAACGGCTTATCAATATGTCCAGTATCAATATGTTGCCGGTGATTTGGCACTTAAAGACTATCGGCAGAAGAGCTTTCAGTTGCTCAGGGCGCGCAATCAGGCGGCGGCAGGGCAAAAATTTGATGAATTGAAAGAGGGGCAGAATCCGGTTTTGAGCCATGATTCCATGATGGTAAGTTTGGGCGTCGGTGTGCAAAACGGTGATGTTTTTGAGCAATTGAGCTTCCGTCCTGCATATCATTTGGTGACGGATAGGGGATATGGGTTTTTATCCGGTGCGGAGATTGATTTTTTAGACGTGTCGTTTCGGCATTATGACAAGCATGATAAATATGTGTTGGATAAACTCAATGTGTTGCAATTATCGTCATTTTCACCGATAAATGCGGTTTTTCAAGCAATGTCTTATCGTATCGGGCTTGATGTGTCGCGGCAGATTAATCCTAAAAGCGAAGATGAAGGCTATGTGTTAAACGGCAATGTCGGTGGGGGCGGAACTTTTGCTTTAAGTGATCATTTCTGGTTCTATGGCTTGAGCAGCGTTGAGGCGGCGTACGGCGGTTTTTTACCGAATAATCAATGGTTTGGTGCCGGATTGGCTGCCGGCATGATTGTTTCTTTTGAAAAAGCAGCGCTGCAGGCAGAAGTTAAAAAAGTGTTTGCCACGGATAAAATCGGTAGTGCGCTTAAATGGCATTTGACCGCGGATTATTATTTTTCACGCAATCAAGCCTTGGAAACAATTTTTACATATACGCAAAATTATGGCAAAAATCAAAACGAAGTGTTGGTGCGTTTAAAACAATATTTTTAAATTGATGCGTGGCTGGATTTTGTTAGTTCGTTTCGGCATTCTCTACAAAAGTTTTATTGTTTATCAAAAAGATGGCGTTAGAATGTTACCAAATCAGTATTTATGAAACGTCTTTACTGGAATAACATTAAATTTCATGATAATTAAAAATTATGAAAGACAAAATGAAAAAATCGTTGGCATTAAAAGTTAAGTCGTTGCGTGAAGCGGAAAATTTGACACAGGAACAATTAGCCGATAAATGTGATGTCAGTTGGCGGACAATTTCAAATTTGGAACGTGGTTTGGTTGTGCCGGATTTGTGTATGTTGGTTAAAATTTCTAAAATTTTTAATGTTAGTATTGATGATATGCTTAATGTCAGCTTTGATGATAATAAAAGCCGCTCACGTTTAGAGCGCGAGCAGTTTATAATTGAAAAAATTAAACAAGCCAACGATAAAGTTTTAGATTATCTTCTTGACCAATTAATGTTACTCTTTAAATATTTTAATTAAGTTTCCGGTTATTTATTTTTTGAAAAATTTCATCCATAAAGGTTTCGTAGGCTAAAAGTGCTATTTGTGTGCTTTGGAAAAATTTTTTGTTTTTTTTCAACTCTTTTAACAAAAGATAAAATTGTTTATTGATTTGTTTTAAGTAATTGGCATTAATCTTTTGAATTGTCATTTTATTCTCCGTAATTTTGAATTGTTTTTTTTAATAAATATTATATTGCGTCATGGATTTTTATGACGTATAACATTTTATATGCTATAAATTTAAAAAAGAAGAAACTAATTTCATATGCGAGGTATATAAAATGGGGCTGAAAGTTAAACAGGGAATTTTGAAAGTTAGGCAAATGCTTTGTTTGAGCGAAGCTGTGCGTTATGGTTCCATTTCAAAAGCGGCAGAAAAAAACGCTATGAAACAATCAAATTTTTCAGTGCAAATTAAGCAACTTGAGGAAGAAAGCCATGAACAGCTCATTATAAGGCTTCCGCACGGCATAAAGTTAACTGAGGCAGGGCGCGAATTTTATACTTTGGTATGTGACTTGGAAAATATTTTAAATAAAGTATCGGATCTTGATTTGAAAGTTTTTCATATCAGTGGCGCTATAAGGCTTTGGACCAGCGACGGTTTGGGTGTTGGTTACCTTTCGGATTGTTTGTCTGATTTTTATAATAAATATCCGCAGGTTAATGTTGAAATTTTGTGTTCGCTGGAAATGCCGAAACCGGATCAGTTTGATATGGCTATTGTTTATTTTGAGCCGACAGGATCTGCTTTTAAGATTGTTGATAATTATGATTTGAAATTTTCATTGTATGCTTCAAGAGAATATTTGTGTCGGTTTGGGTATCCGAAAAGCTTAAAAGATATTCAGGAAAATCATCGTATTTGTAATCGGGTTAATTATGCTTCTGTTTGGCCTAAATGGGCAGAATTTATCAAAACAGCCAAGCAAGTGGCGGCTACGACAAATTCTTCTGCTATGCTTTTGCAGCTTATTAAAAATGGTATCGGTATTGGGCTTTTACCACGAGGGACGGCTGCAAAAGAAACAGATTTGGTATGTTTGTCAAAATTTAAGTTGAATTTTCATCATAAGTTTTGGATTGTTGTGCGGAAAGAAGTTAAAGATGTTGATAAGATAAAAGCCCTTGTACAATTTATAGAAGGGGCTTCACAAAAACTTCCGAGCTAAACTACCCAAAATTGTGAAGCCAGGTTATTAATTGTTCGGCTAAACGTAAAGGTTTTTCTTTGTTGATTGAAGCTATCCAAATGGTTTGGCGGATTTGCCTGCCGATGGTGTTTTCAACAGTAATCATTTCCGGAATGTTGATCGGTACATAACTAACTATAACGTCAGCTTGTTCCGGAACTTCGGCTTTGCTAATCGTACAGCTGTGTTCGCGGCAGAATTTTTCCAGATTATCAAAGTGGAGATTTTCCGGTAAATATAGAGCAATGTTTCCAAAATGATTTTCAGTTACAAAAAAAGCTGCCGTTTTATCAAAAAGATTTTCCAGATATGTAATTTGTTTATCTAAGTTTAGGGCTTCTGTTGTCGGGATCAAACCGTTGGCATGACGCAAAAAAAGCTTTTTGCCGCTGATTTTTTCTAAATTTTTAACGATGTTGCTTAAATTTGAGGCTTTTATGCCGTTTTTGAGCGCGGCGGAACTTATTTTACCATGGGTGATAACTTCGTGTAAGTAAAGAAAATCGCGGAATAAAGATGTTTTCATTTTAACTGACATTTTTTAAAATCCAAATAAAGTATTCCTCAAAATATATACCTTGTTATTAAATTAGTACATACTAAAAGAGGCGGAGTCAAGGTATAATTTAAATGTTATGGTTGATGAAGTTAAAATTAAAATTGTCGGAACAGATGACGAATATGCCCAAGCAATGGCTGTTCGGCGCGAAGTTTTTGTTAAAGAACAACATATACCGGAAGAAAAAGAATTTGACGGGAACGACCATTGCTCAACGCATGTTTTGGCTGTGCATAACGGTAAACCGGTCGGGGTTATGCGTATTCGATATTTTAATGGTTTTGTAAAGTTTGAACGGATGTGCGTGTTGAGAGAATATCGTAAAACGGATGTGTCAGAATGTATTATGCAAACAGGCATGGAATTTGCCGCAAAGAAAGGTTATGAGAAAGTTTACGGTATTTGCAAAAAAGAATTGTTGAACCGTTGGCAACGCAATGGTTTTTTTGCCATTCCGGGGGCGCCTACAGTTGAACAAAATGGTATGACACTGGTTCCGGTATGCGGGCAATTGCCAAAAGTGCAAAATGTGCTTACCATGCAAACCCCGACGGAAATTTTGAACGCACGGGAAGGGGCTTGGGATGATGTTGGTGCTGATGATAAATATGCCGGTATGCGCCGCAATATGCAAAATCGGTTGCAAGAAATACGGCAACACCGGAACTTACGGCAATCGGAAAATGTCCGAGCTCAAAAAGCTACCGGAATGACTAAGCATGAAGGTGCAGAACGCTAGAATGTTTGAAAAACGCGGATTTCTATACTGTAATGGTCATCATTTTTTTCGGCGTTACATATTTGTTCTATCTCATTTAAGGTTATGTCTTTTAAGCATTTGCTATTTCTTCTGCAAAGGCTGTCGCCATAATACCGACCAGTTTCAGCAATGGTTTCGCCTTGATATGCGATGGGTGCGATTGAATGAATTTCTTGGTGCCATTCTTTAGCAATGGTAAATAAATTTCGGCAAATTTCAAAACCATATTCAGTGCGTTGGGTGGTACAGCGGTACGAGATGCCATTTGATGTTAAACTTCCGGTAGTTCGATGATAAGCCTCACATTTTGTGTTGAATGCGTCTTTTATATGGTTTTCATCGTTTTCGATATACATCTCAATCGGAATTTCACCAAGTTTTTTAAGAATAGGAATAAGGTTAACTTGTTGCATGGTATCTGCATGAGGTGCAAGCCAAAGATCATTTCGGTAACGAAATAATGCACTAATGATGGTGTTGGTTTGTTCGGTCTGTTTATTGAGTTTATATTTAAACATCGCCTTGGAATAACCAGCAATAGCGCCAACGCTTAGCACACCGATAATAGCCAGCACCCCCAACATCTCAACCATACTTCTTCCGGAAGAAATCGCGTATAATGGCACATCTAAAGCGCTTTTACGTGAAGTCGGAAAATTCACGTACGTCTTATGTACGCTAGGATTTTCCTCCTCGCTAGAAAGCACTTTATCTGCACCATT
>CALXZJ010000050.1 GCA_944393235.1 uncultured Alphaproteobacteria bacterium
GATAAGTTTCTACTTATTATTTACTGTCATACTATTACCGACAACGTCCCCACACCACGTCATCCCACGAGGATACGCCAGTATCCGAGTTTAGGGATCTTCCAAAAGACGCCTAACCTCGAGTGCTTACGCACTCTCAAGGCGTGACAGAGAATGGAAAGAGAAGCGTAACAGACGCCTCAACCGCCGCACGACCGTGCGGCGGTGACGTGGCGGGAAGGAAAAAGCAATACAGCATATTACAAAACAAGAAGCTTAAATCCTGCTTGCTTTTTTAAATATATGTCGTTATAGTAGGGAAGATTTTTTTCTTAAACCAATATTTGGAAAGGTAGCCTTTTATGCTGACTGCAAAAAACAATGTTACGACAATGCGCTTAAATGTATTAACCAAAGTTGCCGCAAGTTTTTTAAACGGTTTTGAAGATATTGACGCCCTGCCGGAAGTTTTATCCCCGGATGAAATTAAGCCCGTGCGCGGCTCAAAGGAAAAAGACCGTCAGGTGTTAAAAGAACAAATTGTCTCGGTTTTGGGCTTTACGCCGGAAAAAGAAGATTTTTCACATCCGCTTTCGTTTTTTGCAGCAGAATCATTGAAACGAACCGCAGCACCTTTGGCAACCATCTCGGTTTTGCCTTCGGCTTGTGCAGCCTGTATGAAAACCCGCTTTACGGTAACGGAAATGTGTCGTGGTTGTGTGGCGCGTCCGTGTGAGGTTAACTGCCCGAGAAAAACAATAACGGTTGAAGATAAAGCTTTTATTCATCAGGAAAACTGCATTAAATGCGGCATGTGTGCCAATGTGTGTCCGTATGGGGCTATCAACAAAGCGCCGGTGCCGTGTGAAGATGCTTGTCCGACCGGTGCAATTTCCAAGGACGAAAACGGTTTTGAACATATTGATTACAACAAATGCGTTTCCTGCGGCAAGTGTCTGGTTTCATGTCCGTTTGGTGCGATTGTTTATAATTCGCAGATCGTGGATGTGTTAAACATGATTAAAAATTCCGGCAAACCGGTGGTGGCAATGCTGGCGCCGGCAGTTGTCGGGCAATTCGGTAACGATATCGGTAAAGTGATTACGGCTTTTAAGCAGCTCGGGTTTGCCGAAGTGGTGGAAGTCGCCGAAGGGGCTGATGTGACCACGCGTAATGAAGCTGCCGAATTTGTTGAACGGATGAACGAGGGCAAAAGTTTTATGACGACTTCCTGTTGTTCGGCGTGGTTTAAGGCGGCGGAAGTAATCGTGCCGGAGTTGGCACCGTATGTATCCAGTACCAAAACCCCGATGTATTATATTGCCGAGATTGTCAAAAAACGCCATCCAGAATGTTTGACGGTGTTTGTCGGGCCGTGTTTGGCTAAAAGGATTGAAGCCGAGAAAAACCCCAATGTTGATTATGTTCTGGTGTTTGAAGAAATGCAGGCGATTTTGGCAGCCGCCGGTATTAATGTTGCGGCTTGCGAAAGCGCAAAATTTGAACATATTGCCTCCGCTCAGGGGCGCTTGTATCCGGTAACCGGCGGCGTGGCCGGTGCCGTGGCTCATTTGGTGGGTGATGACAACCTTTGCCGCAAAGAAACGATTGACGGCTTAAACAAAGAAGCTTTCCGCAAGCTTAAAATGTATGCAGCTAAAAACAGCGCCGGAAATTTCAATTTGATTGAGGTTATGTGCTGCGAAGGCGGCTGTGTGGGCGGTCCGGGTTGTATGGTCGGGGCTAAAAAATCAGCCGCTTTGGTTGATGTTTATGTTAAACAAAGCCCGGATTTGAAAGATTTATAAGGCGTCGATATGGAAAAAATCAGTTCGCTGAAACTGGCTGAAATCACCGGGGCAGTATCAAAACCGGTTGAATGTGTGATTACGGGCGTTAGTACCGACAGTCGAAAATGCGGTGCCGGAGATGTTTTTATTGCCATCAAGGGTGAAAAATTTGACGGGCATGACTTTGTTAAAGCCGTTATTGATAACGGTTGTCCGCTTGCGGTTGTCGAGCATTTGATTGACGGGGTTGCCGTTGAAAAACAGATTGTTGTTGAAGATACACTTAAAGCTTACGGAGCCATCGGGGCTTATAACCGCTCTTTATTTAAGGGAGTGGTTATCGGTCTGACCGGAAGCGCCGGTAAAACCACCACCAAAGAAGAAATTAAGTTTATTCTTTCTCATTTCGGCAAAGTTTATGCCACGCCGGGCAATCACAATAATTTTATCGGTGTGCCGGAAAGCCTGTGCGGGCTGGATATAGATGCTGATTATGCCGTGATTGAAATGGGCATGAGCGCTAAAGGGGAAATCTCGCGTCTGACGTCTTACGTGCGGCCGGATGTGGCGATTGTGACCAATGTTTATCCGATGCATATTGAGTTTTTTGAAAATCTTGAAGGCATCGCGCAAGCTAAAGCCGAAATTTTTGAAGGACTGAAAAAAGGCGGAACGGCGATTGTTAATGAAGATACGAATTTTTCCGATGTTTTGCTTGAAAAAGCCCGCGCTGCCGATGCCAAAATTTTGACTTTCGGCAAGAATAATCATCCGGCGGCAGCTTTTAAGACAGCCGAGGAGGGCGAACATTATCTTTATAATGCATGGTGCGTGCTGCGGGTGGCTGAGGCTCTCGGCTTAGACGTTGCCAAAGCCGCTTCTTATATCAAAGATTTCGGTGCTTTGGACGGGCGCGGTCGTAGACATGTTTTAAAACTTCCTAATGGTAAGGGAAATTATACTTTAATTGATGACAGTTATTCCGGACAGCCGGAAGCGATGAAACTGGCGTTGCAGGCCTTGGGTAAAATGCAGACACATGGTCGCAAAATTGCGGTGTTGGGGAAAATGGCCGAACTCGGCGCTTTGTCAAAAGAAAAACATGTGGAAATCGGGCAGGTGGCGGCGCAGACATCGGTAGACATTGTTATTGGGGTGTGCCCGGAGATGAAAGATATGTTGGCGCAACTGCCGGGGCAGGTAAAAACGTTTTATTTTGAAGACAAAACACCGGTTGCCGCATTTTTGTTAAATGAACTCTTGCAAAACGGCGATATTGTCCTTATAAAGGGAGCCAGGTATTCTTCAAAATTATATCAGGTCGCCGAAGAATTGATTGAGCGGGGAAAATAAAAAATGAAATGTCCGTTTTGCGGTTGTGATGATACGGTGGTTAAAGATTCGCGCAATACCGATGACGGTTCGGCTATTCGCCGACGCCGCGAATGTCCGGAGTGCGGCTCCAGGTTTACAACCTTTGAGCGCGTGCAGCTAAGAGAGCTGATTGTGGTTAAAAAAAACGGCGAACGCACATTTTTTGACCGAGATAAATTATATCGTTCCATTGAGTTGGCTGTTCGCAAACGGCCGATTTCGCCGGAGCGGGTGGATAAACTGGTTAATTATATTCAGCGTCGTTTTGAAAGCTCGGGTGAAAGTGAAATTTCAACCGTTGATATCGGTGAAGCGGTGATGGATGCGCTTTCAAGGCTTGATCATATTGCTTATATCCGTTTTGCGTCGGTGTATAAAGATTTTAAAGAAGTTAAAGATTTTGAAGATTTTGTGGAAACAATCGATAAACTGGCTAAACCGGTTTTGGAAACACATGATGAGGATGATAAACTATGAGTAAATTCGTATCAGATAAAATCCGCCGCAAATCCGGCGCGCGTTTGGCGGCGGTGCAGGCAACCTATATGATTGCCTATGGACAGCTTCCGGTTGATGAGGTGATTAAAGATTTTGTGGAAGGCAAGGTCGGGCGTTATGTTATTGAAGAAGACAATGTGACCGAAAGCGAAGAAATGATTGAGGTTTCGCCGATTGATGCCGCTTATTTCGAAAACCTTGTACGCGGTGTTCATGCCAAAAAACAGGATTTGGAAAAATCATTGGCGCATTATCTGAATGAAAAATGGTCATTTGAACGGATGAACGGTACAATGCAGGCGTTGTTGCTGTGCGCGGTTTATGAGTTGACGGCAACCATGGATGTTGATACCAAAGTTCTTATTCAGGAATATGTTGATTTGGCATATGCGTTTTTTACTAAAAACGAGCCTAAAATGGTTAATGCCTTATTAGATCAGATAGCTCATGCCGTGAGAGTTTGACGGAGAAGAATATGAGCGTTTTGAAATTATACGAATATCCGCATCCGGTGTTGCATCAAAAAGCTGAGCGCGTTTTAAAAGTTGACGATGAGTTGCGTAAACTTTTGGGCGATATGCTGGAAACAATGTATGCAGACAAAGGTGTCGGGCTGGCGGCGCCGCAGGTGGGTGTTTCCAGACGTGTCATTGTTATAGACACCGAACAACGCGATGAAGACGGTAATTATAAGCCCGGGAAACCTATGTATCTTATTAACCCGGAAATTGTTTATAAATCCGAAGAGATGATTTTGTTCTGTGAGGGGTGTTTGTCGGTGCCGGGACAAAGCGCAGAAGTTGAGCGGCATCAAAAAATTAAGGTTCGTTATCTGGATTATGACGGCAAGGAATGCGAAATTGAAGCTGAAGATTATCCGGCGGTGGTGCTCCAGCACGAAATCGACCATTTGGACGGGATTTTGTATATCGACCGTTTGAGCCGCTTAAAACGTAATATGCTCTTAAAAAAACTCGCTAAATATCGTGCCGAGCAAGAGACAAAAGAAGAATAATATTCGAAGTTATCCCCTTGTATTAGAATCAATGCTTTACATTTATGCGTTTGTGCTTATCTTATTAGTGTAATATAATAACAATAAAGGATATTATTCCATGACACAAAATGCGCAAAATGATTTTTTGAACGATATCAAGAATAATAAAATTGCCGTAACGGTTTTTTTGATTAACGGCGTTAAATTGCAAGGCGTTATTACTTGGTTTGATGATAACTCATTGTTGTTACGCCGCGACGGTCATACTCAATTGGTTTATAAACATGCAGTTTCAACAATTATGCCCAGCACGACAGTTGATGTGGTCGAAGAATAATCATTGATTGAATATGAAAAAAATATGAGGGTGAACGCAGCGGTCGTTTGCCCGTTTGTATTCTTACAAAACAAATTGATGTCTTTGCAAAGCCGTTTGAATGAAGCGGTCGGTTTGGCACAGGCAATTAATCTTAATGTTGTGTTTAGTGACACGTTGCAGCTTAAAGAAATTAAACCGGCAACATTTTTTAGCCGCGGTTTTATCATTGGCTTTGCCGAAAAGGTTGAAAAAAACGGTGTGGAATTGCTGGTGGTGGATGCTGCTCTTTCGCCCGTGCAGCAGCGTAATTTGGAAACGGCACTTAAAATTAAAGTTATTGACCGTACGGCGCTGATATTGGAGATTTTTGGCGAACGGGCAAAAACAAGTGAAGGTAAACTGCAAGTTGAATTGGCGCATTTGACATACCAACGGTCACGCTTGGTTCGGAGCTGGACACACTTGGAACGCCAGCGCGGCGGTGCCGGTTTTTTGGGCGGACCGGGCGAAAAGCAAATTGAGCTTGACCGTCGTCTGATTGATGAAAAAATTGTCAAAATTAAAAAAGAATTGGAAAAGGTTAAAAATACACGCGAATTGCAGCGCGGCAACCGGCGCAAAGTTCCCTATTCGGTGGTGGCGTTGGTTGGTTATACCAATGCCGGTAAATCATCTTTGTTTAACAAGCTTTCCGGTAGTTCGGTTTTGGCTGAGGATATGCTTTTTGCCACGCTTGATCCGACCTTGCGCAAGGTTGTCCTTCCTTCAGGGAAAGAAATAATCGTTTCAGATACGGTTGGTTTTATTTCTGATTTGCCGCATGAGTTGATTATGGCATTTCGCTCGACGTTGGAAGAAGTGCTGGAAGCCGAGGTGATTGTTCATGTGCGTGATATATCCAATCCGGATACTGATTTGCAGCGTCGTGACGTGTTGGAGGTATTGTACGGTCTTGGCTTGAAAAATATTGATACGGCGGATAGTTATGTTGAAGTTTTAAATAAAATTGATTGTTTGAATTCAGATGAACAAAATATTTTAGCTCAAAAGCTTAAAAATCAGCACAAAGAGATTATATCCGTATCAGCTTTAACCGGGCAGGGATGTGATGAATTGCTTCAAACAATAGATAAGATAATTTCCCGAGGTCGCAAAATTTATCAACTGCAAGTGCGGCCTGAAGATGGAAAATTACAATCATGGTTGTATGAAAAAGCTGAAATTATTGATAAAAACCTCACCAATGGTATGATGCATTATACAATTAAATTACACGATGCCGATGCCCAAAAGTTAAGCAAAATTACTGATATAAAATCGGTATGAAGGGCTTGAGATATGAAAAAAATATTTTTGATTTTGTGGCTGATGGCAGTTGTCGGATGTCAGCATCAAAACGGTGCGGATTATGAGCAAAAATTGTCTGCATGGATTGGGATGAGTCAAAGTGCGCTTTTCAGCCAATGGGGAATGCCGAACAGTCGTTTTGTTATTGATCATAGTACTTATGTGGTGACTTATAACCGGCGTTTTTCAAAACGGACATTGAAACAAGATGAATTTTATCAAAGCACTTTAAGCCGGCGGGCAATGGAAATTGGTCCGCAATACGGGCATGCCACGTCACCGGCTTTGTATTATTGCAAAACATCTTTTACGATTCAAAACGGCGTGGTGGTTGATTACAGCTTCAACGGCGATGCCTGCGGATAAAACTGTTCGGTCTATTGATCTTTATAAAATCTTGCTGCGAGATAAAAGCGTTTTTTTTGAGGCTGATTAACCGTTGCTTCACAATCGTTCATAAAAGAGTTTATGTTGGTAATATGTTCATATCCTTGACAGTGAGATCCGCAGTATGTTATCGTTCCGATATTGTTATTTTGTAAGGTTACGTTCCATAAGGATAAATAGTATGTTTTTAAATTTTCCAAAATAATCTGGCATAATTTTATATTTACTGATGGCTGTGTCTGATTTTTTGTACTTAAGGTAAATAATATTTCTTTCTCAGAAGTGACTGATATATCTATGTTATTACCAAATATATCTTCTATAATATTGACATTGTTTACTTTCATATGATTCGGAATTAAATTCAGTTTTTCGAAATAAGAGATAAGTTTATTGTCGGGGATTCCCTTAAATTTGTCAGAATATGCATATATTGTGTGAATCAGTTGTGTTATTTCATCAGATGCAATATTAAGCTTATATTTCATCATGGCTTTGGAGTAGCCGGCAATAGCGCCGACCGAAAGAATACCGATAATGGCTAAAACCCCCAACATCTCAACCATACTTCTTCCGCATAGAGCCGCATCTACTTGCAACTTTTCTCCTCGTGTACCTAATGTTGTACACGTCGTCGAAAAGTTACGGCGTACCTGCAGCCCTCTGCGC
>CALXZJ010000051.1 GCA_944393235.1 uncultured Alphaproteobacteria bacterium
AATTCACGTACGTCTTTTGTACGCTAGGATTTTCCTCCTCGCTAGAAAGCACTTTATCTGCACCATTCTCCGCAATTTCATTGTGTGCCGGAGAAGAAAATCTAAAAAAATCAAACAAATTCATTAAAAGAACTCCTAAAATTGCAAAAGAACATATATTTACGCGGTATTCTAAACCGTTTTTTTTTTTTGCAATTTTAAAGAGTCTGGTGGGGATAACTTACAATCTATCGTCATGCCACGAGCCGACAATCCCGCATACCTCGTCACCCCATGAGCCGACAACGTCGGCGAGTTTAGGGGTCTCCCAAAAGACGTCCCAACCACCGCACTGTCGTGCGGCGGTGGCGTGACGGGGAAAGGATAGGGCGACAGACGCCTAACCTCGAGTGCTAAAGCACTCTCAAGGCGTGACAGAGAAGATAGAATCGCGCGGCGGCGTGATAGGGAGGGGAAAGTGTGCGGCGGTGGCGGACGGAGAGGAGGATGTGCCTTCAGCGGGTAACAAAGAAGAAAATAGTGGTAAGAAAAAACAAACGCCCCGAAGCGGGGCGTTGTTGTGAATTAAAATTAGATTAAAAATTGTTTTTTTCAATATCTATAAAGTAATTAACGGTTTGTTCAGACAGTTCTTTAGTAGCCGGTTTATCGCATACAATAATACCATGTTGATGCATTTGCAGAGCAGAAATTGTCCAAACATGGCTTACACCGCCTTCTATGCCATGTCTTAGCGCTGTTGCTTTATTTTCACCGGTGGCTAAAATCATGACTTCGGCAGCGTCCATGATGGTTGCTACGCCAACGGTTAAAACTGTTGTCGGGACTTTTGACAAGTCGTTGTCGAAGAAACGGGAATTGGCTTTGATTGTGCTTTCGGTTAAAGTTTTAACACGCGTGCGTGATGAAAGCGATGAAAACGGCTCATTAAAGGCAATATGTCCGTCAGTGCCGATACCGCCGACGAATAAATGTATGCCGCCGGATTGACGAATGGCTTTTTCATAATCTCTGCATTCTTTTTCATAATCTTTGGTCATGCCGTTTAACATATGGATGTTTTGCGGTTTTAAGTTTACATGTTTAAAGAAGTTTTCTTCCATAAAATAGCGATAACTTTGCTTGTCTTGCGGTTTTAAACCAATGTATTCGTCCATGTTAAAGGTGACGACGTTTTCAAATGAAACTTTCCGTTTTTGATACATATCAATCAATTCGCGGTACATTCCAAGCGGCGTGGAGCCTGTTGGTAAGCCTAAAACAAACGGTCTGGTTGCACTTGGGCGAAATTTGTTAATCCGGTAAACAATATAGTTGGCAGCCCATTTTGAAACGGTATCGTAATCCGGTTTGATAATTACACGCATATTTTTTTCCCTTTGTTATAGATGTTTCCTTTAATTATTGTATATAAAATGTTTAAGTTTTTGTTAAAGATAACCAAATCGGCGTCGTAGCCGGGGGCAATTAAACCCAGATGTTCCTGGCGCATAATCCGAGCCGGATTGGTTGAAGCCATGTGAACGGCTTGCTCAACCGTGAAACCATATGAAACGATGTTGCGGACGCTGTCAATCATCGTCAGCGCCGAACCGGCAATGACGTTATCGGATTTGCGATAGAAACATTTGTCTAAATAAACTTCATCACCATTGGCTATAAGAGGTTTCTTTTTTTGCTTGGTTGGTTTTAAGGAATCCGTAACCAGCACGATTTTATCCAAAGATTTGCAAGTGAGCAGAAATTTGATAATGTCAGGATTGATGTGAATGCCGTCGGCAATAATTTCGCAAGAAAGTTCCGGATGAATAAACACTGCGCCAACTGCGCCGGGGTCGCGATGATGCATGCGGCTCATGGCGTTAAACAAATGGGTGACGTGCAAAATCCGCACTTGCATGCCTTCAACCATTTGTGCATAGGTGGCGTTAGTGTGTCCGGCTTGCAAAACAATGCCCTTGGAAACACAATAAAGCGCTAATTCGCGCATGTGCTTTAGTTCGGGCGCGACCGTCATGTTGATGATGTGCCCTTCAGAGGCTTCCCATAATGTTTCCATTAAATCAAGGTCAACCGGACTAAGCGAATCCGGTGCTTGGGCACCTAAACGTTCCGGCGAGATAAACGGACCTTCCAAGTGTAAACCTAAAATTGTGGCGCCTTGTTCTTTTCCCATGGCGTTGACGATGGCTTTTATGCCGCAAATAAGCTCATCTTTAGGAGCGGCATAAAGCGTGGGGATAAAAGAAGTTACGCCGTAAGAACTTAAAATTTCCGACATTTGAAGAATAGAATCGGTTTGATAATCATCAGTGCCGTAACCGCCGATGCCGTGAATGTGTGTGTCAATAAAGCCGGGAGCAACGTATGCGCCTTTGGCGTCAATCAAAATGGTGTCGGCTTTGAAATCTTTTTGCAAAAAACGCTTTTCATTGAAAACATCAATAATTTTTTGCTGCTTGATAAGAACGGCGCAGTTTTTCATTGTGGAAAAACCATTTAAAACCGTGGCATTATGAATACAAATTGCAGCAACCATCTTTTGTCCTTTTAGTAATGCGGCGGCGGGGTTTCCTCATTTAAAGGTTTAACGCTTTCGTCTTTAATCAGACTTGCCAAAATCTTGTTTTCTTTGATAAGCGTATCAATTTCTTTGCCTTGGCGGATAATGACATCATTTAGGTCATCAACTGCTTTTTGCAGGTTGGCAACCGCTATTTCAATATCCGTTAAACGCTCTTCTGATGTCATTTTATCCCCTGTGTTAAAAAACATAACATAGTTTTTTTTATATTACAATTATTTTGTAAATAAATCAGGGCTGCTGATTTTGGCAGCCCTTTGAAGGGTTATTTTTCCGGATAGCCGATGGTTTGATGATAGGTTACAACCTCATCATCGTTAAGTTTGAGCGCTTTGTGCAGGCCGTCACGGTCAATCATGCCGCGGATGACAGTTGCCAAACCATTTTCGGCGGCATATAGATAAACATTTTCATAGGCGGAACCGCTGTGAGCCTCGGCATATTTTTTGCCGCCGGCGTAAATCAAGTGAACAGGGGCTTGTTTTACAAAGTCTTGTGTGGCAAGATAGGGCATTAAATCGGCATCGGAATATTTGTTTAAGACGTTGTTTTTGCCGTCATAAAGCCAGACTTTGTTATTGTAAACCACAAAAACTTTTAAATCCTGCAGATTGCGTCCGGTGGGGATGGTGCGTTTGCCGTGGCTGTTGGTGCCGAAAGCCGCCCATAAGATATTGCTCAGCGCTTGTTCGGAAAGTGGTTTTGTGCTGTATGCGCGACCTGATTGGCGGGCGTTAATAATCTTCATTAAAGCTGATGAGTTGTCCGGTTGCGGCAAAGCCAGTTCTTCGGCGCCGGCAGTTAAGCATGGAAACATCAAACCGATGGTTAAAGCAGTGTTTAACAAAATTTTTTTCATAAATTTTCTCCTTATATGATTTTTCTATCTTCTAAGGATATATGAAATGAAAAATTTTTCTAAATGTTTTTTTTGCTCTTTTAACAAGAAAAATTATGCTGTTTCTTCGGATGTTTTCGTTTCTTCCGGTATTTGCTGCACAACAATTTCTTCAAGCCGCCGGCCTTTCATTTTGGCGATTTTGATTTTTAAGTTTTGATAAATAAATTTCCGGCTTTTGCGATTTTCAGGAAATCCGCCCATGATGGATAGCAAAAATCCGGCAAATGTATCACAGTTTTCGTCATTTAAGGATGTCCCTAAAACTTGTGAAACATCTTCAATCGGTGTGTAGCCTTGAATAATCCATGTGTTGTTGTTGATTTTTTTGATTGGTTCTACGTTGGTGGGCGCGGCTTCATCATCTTCCAAATCACCAACAATTTCTTCTAATAAATCGTTCATGGTTACAATGCCGAATACACCGCCGTATTCGTCTACCACGATGGCAAAATGATTGCGGCTTTTTTGCATGGCGGCAAATAAGTCATCAATATGTTTAGATTTGCTAATGAATTGTGCCGGTTTAAGGGCATTCCGCAAAACAGCTTTTTTACCTTGTTTTTTGTGTTTGATGTAATCTTTAAGTGAGAGCGTTCCGATAATGTTATCTGAGTCATTTTCATAAACCGGATAAACCGAATATTTTGAATTGATGATAATGTTGTCCCACTCTGCAAGCTTATCGGCAACATTTAAAAAAGTGACATCGGTACGGTGTGTCATGACTTCTTCGGCTAATTTATCATCAAATTCAAATACGTTGTGGATAATGTTTTTTTCGATGTCGTCAATTGCGCCGTTTTTGTTGCCGACATCAATCATCATTCGAATTTCTTCTTCGGTCACTTGTTCGTTTTTTTCATCGGGGTTGATGCGCAGTAAATGTAAAACGGCGTTGGTTGAGGCAGTCAAAAGCCAGACCAAAGGTGCAAATATCTTGGCAATGGCATAAATCAGTCCGGACATGGAAAGACCGATTTTTTCGGCATAATTCATGGCAATGCGTTTGGGCACAAGCTCGCCTAAAATGAGCGTGATGTATGAAAGTACAAGCGTGATGCCGATAACTGATAAAACATCTAATGTTTTTGGAGAAAGTGTTGCGCCGGCATCAATCAGCCAATTGACAATCCGGTCGGAAAAGTTGTCGGCGGCAAAGGCGCTGCCTAAAAAACCGGCTAGTGTTATGCCGATTTGGATGGTGGCTAAAAAATCAGCCGGTTGTTTTAATAGAATCGTTAGCCGTTTGGCTTTTTTGTTGCCGGCTTCGGCCATGTTTTTTAATTTGTTATCGTTAATGGAAATAACAGCTATTTCGGCACAAGCAAAAACCGCGTTTAACAAAATTAAAACAAGTTGAAAAATAAGTAATTCGGCTATGGTAAAATCAGACATGAAACTCTCTTATGATTGATAATTTTAAGAAAGTGTATGTCATCGGAGTTAAAATTTATTTAAGCCGGAAAGCGTTGATGAATAAAATTTTGGGGTTATTCGTTAAAACGGTCAAAAAGCGTTTTAAGTTCTTCAATTTTTTTATCACGCTCTTGCGGGTTGGCGAAAGATTGGGCGACGCAATGTTGCAAATGTTTGTGCAAAATATTGGATTCAACGGCTTTGACGGCAGAACGAACGGCGCGCAATTGACTGATGATTTCCGGACAGTAGCGTCCGTCTTCAATCATTTTTTTGATGCCTTCAATTTGTCCGGCTATGCGGTTTAAACGCGGAATGTTTTCAAGATGGTTCGGATTGTGATTTTCCATGTTTTACCCTTTATAAAAATACAGTTACGGGGAAGGCGTTCCTTCCCGTAACAGGTTGATTTTTTATTTTTTGGCACATTTGCATTTAGAGTTGCATTTTTTTTCTTCGGTGCATTTGCAGTTTTTGCCGCAGGTGCAGTTTTCATTGCAATGGCATTCTTTGCCACATTGGCAGTTGTCGCCGCATTGACAGTTTTCACATTTACAATTTGGGTTGTTGCATTTGCTCATAATGTTTTCTCCTTTTATTGTGTTATATCCTTTGCAGATATAATTATATACATATACCATGTATATGTATTTGTCAAGTCTGAAATTTTAGTGATGGGAATGTGGTAAATTTTGCTTGCAATTTTTTCGGAGTGGTTATATAGAAGAACAGAATTGTTTTATTGTCTGAGCTTTGAACAAGCGAAACATACGAAGCAAGACAAGAAGTCGGAAGACTTCTTGCACAGAGAGAAATAATTATTATAATAAAATAAAAAAACGGGACGTCGTTCAGCTAGGGTCAGAGCGCTTGCATGGGGCTGAAACTAAAAAAAGTTTCCGGTGGAAAGTTTTTTCAGTTTCAGGATAGTTACGGTTAATGAGCGCGCGAGCGTGAAAGCGAGCCAGCGCGAATGTTACGGTAACTATGACCGAAGCGGCGTTGTTGAGCTT
>CALXZJ010000052.1 GCA_944393235.1 uncultured Alphaproteobacteria bacterium
AAACTTCATCTGGAATCTCTCTACATTCTCCAGTCCAGCAATAATAACCCGGCTCTAAGGCATGCTCATGATAGGATATAGCATAACCGCCATTTTCGCCATAATCGCTACACCCTGTAGCCAATTGGCTTGCCGAAACTTTGTCATAACCTTGCGGGCATGTACATGTATCATAATATGTTTGACCGTCTGAATCTCTACACATATCGCTGCCTTTATCCGGCTCAAGCCCGTCCGGGCAGGGGTTTCCGCTGCCATAACCACTCTTGCAGACGCATCTTTCATATTTTACGACTTCGGAGCAATCGGCACCGCTATTATCTGTACATCTCTCGCCTTCACCATGAGTTCCATCATAATCGTTGCAATCAAAAAATTTGTCGCTACATTCTACATAACCCTCTACACATTCACCAGGGCCAGGGCCAGGGCCAGGACCAAGCTCACCGCAACATCTCAGATGTTCAATACAATCTTGCCCAAAAATTTCACGATTGCACACATAATTTTCTGGGTTAGTCAAAGCATCCATATCTACAGAATCATCAGGACAACGACCCGGCGCATAATAGTTACCCGTATAGTCATTACAAGTAACATTGCCATATATCAAATCTTCACATCTGTCATATTCATTGATCCAACTGCCATAACCGCCTTGGTCGGAGCAAACAGAGCCGTCAGCACTAAATTTTCCTTCCTGGCAATCTAAGTCGCCCAAAAAACAAATTCGACAATCGGCTGCTGAGGCATAAAACAAAGCAGCTATAGCAAGACACAAGGCGGGTAGCTTTTTCATGATAATTCTCCCAATATAAAGATCTCTATAATAACCATAGTATATGATTTTTTCTCAATCGTCAAGTGCTAGTAGCCGAAAATCTGTTCAGTCTTTTTTATGCCGGACGGCGTAACAAAAACAATAAGAACATCTTTTTCGGCAATTGTTTCATTAAGCGGTGCAAAAGTTGTTTCATCAGGACGCAGCAATGCAGCAATGCGGCACCTTTCCGGCAAAGCCAGTTCAGAAACTTTTTTGCCGGCAAGCGGGCTGTCTTCGCTGATTTTCAATTCCCAAATTTCCCCAAAGCCGCGCCCCATAGAATAAGCATTGCGCAGGTTTGCCCGGCGTATATCTTGCAAAATTTTAGAAATCGTCACCGCTGAGCGGTCAATAATAATATTATCGCCGATATTATCAATCAAAGTGTCATAAGCCCGTGAGTTAACGAGCGAAACTGTCGAGCATATATGATTATGCTTTGCCAACAACGATGCCAACAGATTATCTTTGTCCTGCATGGTAACGGCAATTGTCATATCGGCATTGTCAATGCCGGCATCTTTTAAGATAATATCGCTCATCATTTCGCCCTGAATAACGGCGGCTTTATCAAGATGCTCAGCAAGTTTTTGAGCAGCATCGGCATCATTTGTAATAATTTTGCAACTCAAAATATTGTCATTGTCATCAAATGTTTTGGCGATGTTATAAGCAATTGTATTCCCACCAAAAATCACAATCCGTTCATTGATTTTCTGATCCACGCCGAAAGCATGCATCAAGTCAAACAAATCTTCTTTTGCAGCCAACAAATAAATATCATCGCCACAACGCACGGATTCATCGGATTTGGGATAAAAATTCTGCCCATCACGCAAAATTTGTAAAATTAAAAATTTTATATCCTTAAAATTTTCATAAATTTCGGCAATGCTGAAATTAAACAACTGGCAGTTATCGCGGCATTTAAAACTTACCAGATAAAGCTGCTCATCAGCCAAAGGAAAAACTTCTTGGCTTCCTGGAATGTCAATAATTCTTAAAATTGCCTCGGCAATATCAGAATCCGGCGAAATAACCAAATCAACCGGCAGGCTTTTTTCATTAAACAACATATTCCATGCCGGACTTAAAAAATCTTCCGAATCAATTCGGGCAATCCTTTTGGGGATATTAAACAAAGAATAACCGACTTCACAGGCCACCATATTAACCTCATCGTTATCTGTTGCTGCAATCAATATGTCAGCCTTGTTCGCCCCGATTTTTTCTTGAATTTCAGGGTGTGAAATTGAGCCGACAACAGGCTGTACATCAAACTCGCGGGAAATTTCATTTAAACGCTCATTATCAGTGTCAACCACAACAATATCATTGTTTCCGCGGCTCAAATAACCAATAATGCTGCGTCCCACGCTTCCGGCGCCGCCGACAATAATCTTCATTTATTCTGTCCTTTCTTCATTTTGATTAAAATAATTTTCAATTTCTTCCAAAGCCGTATGATAATCATTGATTTTCATATAATTTTCCCGAAAACGCTTGGCATCATAAAAATTTTTAGAATACCAGCAAACATATTTCCGAGACAAGGCAACCGCCAGTTTTTCGCCATAATAAGATTTAAGCAAAGCAAAATGTTCCAATAAAGTATTTTTAATTTCGCCGGCGGTCAAAACATAAGGAGCCTGACCATGTAAAACAGCATCGATTTGCCCCGGAAGCCAAGGTGCGCCCAACGCTGCCCGTCCGATCATAACGCCGTCAACGCCGGTTTCTTCAATAATTTTTTTTGCACTTTCTGGAGAGTTTATATCCCCATTGCCGACAACCGGAATTTTAACGGCTTTTTTAGCCTTGGCAATAACCTGCCAATCGGCTGAGCCTGAATATCCCTGAGCTCTTGTCCGCCCATGAATAGTAATAAATGCGGCACCGCTATCTTCGCACATTTTAGCAAATTCTACGGCATTAATGTCCTGACTATCCCAACCTTTGCGAAATTTAACACTAACATCAAGATTAACGGCTCGTACAACCGAACGAATAATTTCCGCAGCCAGTGGCATATTTGTCATTAAAGCCGAACCGGCGCCGCTTGTTATAATTTTGCGCACCGGACAACCCATATTAATATCTATGCCGGCAGCGCCAAGCTCGGCAGCCAATTGCGCTGCATCGGCAAACATTGCCGGATCAGCCCCAACCAATTGCACAATAACCGGATATTCTTCTTTTCGCACATCTGCAATTCGATATGTTTTTGAGTTTTTGCGCGATAAGGCATTAATGGCAACCATTTCCGAAACCAAGGTTACGTTTCCCCGGCTTTTTTTATGGACAATCTGCCGTGTCGGCTGGTCGGTAATACCAGCCATCGGTGCTAAAAAAACATTACTGGGCAATTTGCCAAACAAAGCCATTTTGTCATTCCGTACTTTTAATTTAACCGGTCAAGCGCGCGTGCCAAAACATAATATATTTTGCCGATATCGGTGTTGGAAAAAATGGAAAGAAGAATTTCCGGACGCTCACAGCCGCGTGCTGCATCAAGCAGGCTTTCAAATTCACGAATATATCGATCAGCCAACTGCCGAAATTTTTCGTTCTTTTCATATTCTTCACGAATTTTGACAATTTGTTTGCGGTTAAGATTTTTAACGACATGGCGTGCAAAAACAGCGTGGTCGCCGCTATAAAACTTTTTCCACAAATCATCGTTATCATCTTTATTAAACAAGCTGTTAATATCAACAGAAATATTTTCCAAGCTTTGAATAACGCCGGTCGATTCGTCAATAAAGTTATCCATGCTCAAATTTTCATATTTGCGCTTTAAGGAATAAAATTGCTGTTCAGAATGGGCGTGGCTTTCGTTTAATAATTCGACCTGGCGATTAATTAAGCTGCCGAAATCATCAATTTGTTTTTTATAGTTTTCAAAAACAACATTTGCATCGCCGGATGTAACTTTTAATGCTTGCCCAATTTCAGCAATACGATTTTTCACATCCTCCAAAACATCAGCGGCAAGCAAGATATTTCCTCTTTGCTCTTTTAACGATTCAGCGCCTTCTTTTCCTTTGTTGACAATAATATTAGCCGTTTCTGAAAGCTGTGTTGTGTTTTTCTGTACAACGCCGCTAACTTCATTAAATCGGTCTATGGCTTCCACGGCGCGTGTTTGCAAATCATCAACTTTTTTGCCTAAATCGGCACTGATATCGCCGATTTTGCGCGTGATTTTTTCTGCCGTTGTCTGAACTTCGCTGTTTTTATTTTCGGTTTTTTTAATAAATTCATTGAGTTTTAGCAGTTCATTGTCTAAATCAACAATAATTTTTTCAATATTTTTGATGGCGCGAGCAGATTTTTGTTCTAACGAACTATTGGCACCGTTTAAGATTTGATCAATTTTTTCACGGGCTGTTGTTAAAATATTAAGTTGGTTTTTAACATTTTTATCCAGTGTTGAAGAACGTTCAATCATTGCTTCAACTTCCAAACTGATGAGTTTCCCGTATTCACCAAGTTTACCGTCAAGATAAGCCGAATTTTTATCCAAAAGGGCAGATTGTTCAGCAGCCAGCTGTTTATGAGTTTTTAAACTGTTTTCAATATGGGAAATTCCGCCATCCAAACGTTTGTAAATTTCTTCGCAATTATCGGCAGTTTGTAACAAAGTTTTTTCAAGCCTGGAACTGTTTTCATTAAGCATTCCGGCCAAATCATTCAGATTCTTTTGGTTATGCTCAATAAAACCGGCCATATTTTCATTAACTTGCAACATTGTTTGTTTGCTTTCTTGTGTAATGTTTTTAAGATGTTCAGCTGTTGCAAGGGTTTCATTAATAATCGGGTTAAGTTCATCCACCAAAGTTTTAGCATCATTGCGCAAAAATTCGCTTTGCGCAGAAAATTGAGAAATTGATTTTTCGGCGGTTTCTGATGCGGCTTGGCATTGTGCAACCAACTGTGCCGTACTATCATTAAGTTTTGTAAGGTTTTCAGAAAAACAGGAATTTAAAATTTCGCTAATTTTAGCGAAATCTTCAGCCTTGGTTTCCAGGGTTTGCTTCAAAACAGAAGTTTGTTGCGACATTTGCGCTGCTGCACCGGTCAATTCTTGGATTTGTTTTTGTAAAGCATTTGTAATCATGCCGGCAAGTAAATTATTATTTTTTGTATCCAATATCCGCAGCATTAATTTCTCAGCGGCAACGGATTGGTTTGCTAAAGAAGTAAAACGACACACCAAAGCAACCAGAAGCAAAATAGCAGCTAAAGAAAGAAAGACGCTTGCCAAAAAGCCGATAAACTCTCCTGGAAGGAGAGCCGACAAACCGCCCCAACCTAAAAAAAAGTGAATATAAGCCAAAACCAAAATGCTCCAAAAAACAGAAATCAAAACAAAAGTTTTTTTTAAGGGCGAAACAAAAAAGTTTTCTCCTTTTGCCGAGATCTCGTTGTTTTGTTGTATGGAATCTTTTAAAAAATCCGGAATATTTTTATTTTCATCACTCATGGCGCAACACCTTAAATTATATTCTGATAACAAAGCCATTATAAAAGCATTTGATTTATTTTAAACAGATAAATGACTATCCACAGCCTTGATTATGCAGTGTTTCATAAAAAGTTTAAAAAAACACAAAAAAAGAGTTGATTTTAACAAATCCTTTGTGTATGTTTAGGCTCAATCAAGAAAAAAGTCCGAAGATGACCGGCAAGTAAGGGGAGCGACAGCGACCGAGACGAGCCAAAGTCATCAAGGAGGGGGAGTAGCCCCCGTCATTGTTTAAGGATTATGTTATAGGCAACTTTATGCCGCTATAGCTTTAGAGTAGAGCACGTCATTGGTAGCGGCTAAGCAAAAATGACTTTTAATGTCATTTTTGTCTGAAACGCCCGAAGATGACCGGCAAGTAAGGGAAGCGACAGCGACCGAGACGAGCCAAAGTCATCAAGGAGGGGGAGTAGACCCCGTCATTGTTAAGAATTATGTTATAG
>CALXZJ010000053.1 GCA_944393235.1 uncultured Alphaproteobacteria bacterium
TTTGCCTTTGAGGGCGATACTTACATTGAGATGAAAAACATTAAAGGACGGCAAATGGCCGGAGGTGTTTTGGATTTGATGGCCATGCTTGGTGCACCAGATGTATCTTATTTTACTGCCGACAATATTGATATCCTCCAGGAAAATATCAGTGGTGAAGATGGAGGTTTAATAGGTTTGGCACTGGGAAATCTTGATGTTTCCGGCGACATCACCGTAACACAAAATGGCAATAGCGGCAGATCTTTGTATGGCGCCCAGATTCAAAGTATTATCGGCAAAGAAAACAGTTCTTTAAACGTCAACCAA
The DNA here is from genome assembly GCA_944393235.1 of uncultured Alphaproteobacteria bacterium. Taxonomy (GTDB): domain Bacteria; phylum Pseudomonadota; class Alphaproteobacteria; order RF32; family CAG-239; genus CAAFZY01. The sequence continues at coordinate 310 of CALXZJ010000053.1, forward strand.
ACAAATGGGGATTTTAGTGATGAAGCAATAGGACTTGAGCACCCGAGTAAGAGCAGCGCTCATTATCAAAATATTGCTATCAATATAACCCAGCAAAATCTTTTTTCAAGTTCTGCTAACTCGACAACTTTTTTAAGAGGGATGGGTAATGCCTCTGACAAGTTTTCCATAAGCGGAAATTTGCCGATTAATATTGTACAAAAAGGTAATAACTTCACAGGAATTTATGGTCTGCACGCGCAAGTAACCGCCGAACATCCTGATATGCCGGTTACTATTATTCAAACAGATAATTCTTATCATGTACAAAATTACCAAACTTTTTCCGCCATTACAGGAGATAACAACTTCACCAATGTTACCATTGTGCAGGAAAATAATACCATAACAAGATAGGACTGTCGGCAATACGGTACTGTCTACCTGCGGCACACAGCAAATAAGAAGTATCGGTTGTCTATAGATATCCCCCGGTAAATCGGTGGTTCTACTTGACTACAAACCTTCAGTTTGACCACGCTCGTTGGCGAGGAGCGGTGTTGTGCCAACACCTCAGAGGTATGACAGAGAAAAAGGAAGAGACCCCTAAACTCGCCGACGTTGTCGGCTCATAGGGGTGACAGCGAAAACAGAACACCGCAGAGAATCTTTAAAGTTGCAAAAAAAAAATGATTTAGAATGACGGGCAAATACATTTACTTTGCAAATTGGAGAGAATGTTATGCGCGAAAATGGTAGAAGTATGGTCGAAATGCTCGGGGTACTCGCAATTATCGGCGTATTATCGGTTGGGGCGATTGCCGGTTATTCCAAGGCGATGATGAAGTATAAGCTCAATAAACAAACCGAGCAAGTCAGTACAATTTTGAGAGCTCTTATTCGTTACCAAAATGATCTACGGTTAAATGACGGTTCAACTGACACATATAATGTGTTGCCCATTTTGAAAAAACCTAATGATAACCGATACAGATGTGCTCTGCCGGATTTGCCATGAAAACAAAATTTGTTACTTCTATTTTATAGTCAAATAATCTTCCCGGTTTGTTTCTGATTAAAAAATTAACCAGAAACAAACCGGAATTTTTTATTCGCCTAAATGCGGCATTTTGGCTTCTTCAACTAAAGCTTTGACAAAGTCATCCAATTTGACGACTTCCTGCTTTTCCGAACCTAAACGACGCACCGTTACCGTGCGGTTTTCCTGTTCTTTAGCACCAACCACCGCAATCAATGGAATCTTAGCCACGGAATGTTCGCGAATCTTGTAATTAATTTTCTCATTACGCAAATCCGTTTTGGCACTTATTCCCGCTTTACGCAAAGTTTTTGCCACTTCTTCGGCATAATCGTCAAATTCACTGACAATCGGTGCAACAACCACCTGCTCCGGCGACAGCCACAGCGGCAGTTTGCCGGCATGATTTTCAATCAAGATGCCCAAAAAGCGCTCAATTGAACCGAACAATGCGCGGTGCAACATCACCGGACGGTGTTTTTCACCATCTTCGCCGATATAAGAAATATCAAAGCGTTCCGGTAAGTTCATATCCACCTGAATGGTACCGCACTGCCATTCACGCCCAATGGCGTCTTTCAGGATGAACTCCAATTTCGGGCCGTAAAAAGCGCCCTCACCCGGATTAATCTCATATTTATAACCATGTGAAGTCAGCGCGTTGGCCAGAGCGTTTTCACACAAATCCCAAATTTCATCGGAACCGATGCGGTAAATGCTGTCCGGGCGGGTGGAAAGATAAATTTTCACCTCTTCAAAGCCGAAATCTTTATAAATATCCAAAATCAGCTTTAAGGTGTTGATGCATTCTTCTTCCATCTGTTCGGGCGTGCAGAAAATGTGCGCATCGTCTTGGGTAAATTCACGCACCCGCATCAAGCCCATCAAAGCGCCGGATGCTTCATAGCGGTTGACCTTGCCGAACTCGGCAATTCTTAACGGCAAATCGCGGTACGATTTGATGCCTTGTTTATAAACCAATAAACCACCCGGGCAATTCATCGGCTTAATACAAAACCACTTTTTATCTTCGGTCTGCCCCGAATAGTTGTGCGCACCGTATTTATCCCAGTGACCGGAAGTCTCCCACAAACAACGATCCATCACCCGCGGGGTGGAAATTTCAATATAACCGTTATTTTCCTGCCGATTGCGCATATATTCAATCAGCTTGCGGTAAATTCTGTAACCTTTGTCATGCCAAAACACCGCGCCGGGGGCGTATTCCGGCTCAAAATGGAACAAATCCATCTCGCGGCCGAGTTTGCGGTGGTCGCGCTTGGCGGCCTCTTCCAACATCTCAAGATAGGCTTTCAGGTCTTTTTTATCCGCCCAAGCGGTGGCGTAAATACGCTGCAGCATTTCGTTATCCGAATTTCCGCGCCAATAAGCACCGGCAACTTTCATCAGCTTGAAAGCGTCGCCGACTTTGCCGGTTGAAGGCACGTGCGGACCGCGGCACAAGTCGGTAAAACCACCCTGTTTATAAAGGGATATAACCTCATCTTCAGGTAAATCATTAATAATTTCTGCTTTATAATGTTCGCCTAAATCGGTAAAGAATTTAACCGCCTCATTACGCGGCAGGACAAACCGCTCAATCTTTTCATCACGTTTGACAATCTCGTGCATTTTGGCTTCAATTTTTGCAAAATCTTCGGTCGTAAACGGCTCTTTGCGGGAAAAATCATAGTAAAACCCGTTTTCAATCGCCGGACCGATGGTCACTTGCACATCCGGCCACAGTTCTTTAACCGCTTCAGCCATAATGTGCGATGCTGAGTGACGCAAAATGTGCAGTCCGTCTTTATCTTTGGCGGTAATAACGGTTACGGTTGCATCGGTGGTGATCGGGGTTGTCAAATCCTGTAATTTATCGTTGACTTTAACTGCCAGAGCCGCTTTCGCCAGCCCGGAACTGATTTTGGCAGCGACATCATAACCATTGATGCCGTCTTCCATTTTTATCACACTGCCGTCAGGCAACTTGATATTAACCATTATTTTCCTCTTTTCTTTATTGTTAAAAACGTATAACTAGTCCATATTAATCAATTCTTCATAAACTGCAACTGTTTTATCACACATAATTTGTTTTGTGAAATTTTGTTTGATATAATCAACTGCAGCAGCTCCGATTTTGTCGCGCTCTTTGGTCGGGAGCCGTAAAGCCCATTTTAGAGCTTCTGCCAAAGCATTGGCATCGCCACTTTTAAAAAGCTTGCCGGTCACACCGTCTTTAACGGTTTCCAGCGAGCCACCGATGTTGGAGGCTACAACAATGCGCCCCATTGCCTCACCTTCGGCAGAAATACGACCGAAAGCTTCCGGATCGGTAGAAGCCGAAACCACCACATCCGAAACCGCCATCATCGCCGGCACATCAGTTACATGACGGATAAAAGCAAACCGCCCTTCCAACCCTTTGAGAACAATGGCTTCTTTCAACTCTTTGGTATAGTAATCACGCCCTTGGTCATCGCCGACAAAAACGCAAAAATAATCCATGTCTTTGATTTTTTCTAAGGCATCAATCATCAAGCGCTGACCTTTCCATCGCGTTAAACGTCCAATAAGCAGAATTATCGGCTTATCTTCCGGCAGGTGGTGTTCTTCCATCAATTTAATCATTCGTTCAGCCGTCATGGCGTTCAAATCAAATTTTTCCATATTGACACAGCGGTGAATGAGCCTGATTTTTTTCTCATCACAATTGTAGTTTTTTATAATATGCTTTTTGATATGATTGGAAACTGCAATTACCAAATCACCATATGTCATCACTTGGTTATAAAATTTTTTAATGCCGCGCGGACCTAAACCGTATGTGCCATGAAACGTAGTCACAAACTTGACACCGGCTTTTTTTGCCGCCCAATAGGCGCTCCATGCCGGTGCGCGTGAGCGGGCATGAACAATATTTACGCCGTTTTCTTTGATAATTTTGAGCAAAGCCTTATAATTTAGCCACATCTTAAACGGATTTTTGGTTTTAAGCGGCAGCGTATAATGCGGCACTTTCAAATGTGCTAAATTATGTTCTAAACGTCCGCCTGCCGAGGCAACAAAATTTTTGATGCCTTTGGCTGTTAAATCAGAGGCTATTTCTATTGTCCCAATTTCGACCCCGCCTTGATTTAATTCCGGCAAAACTTGTAGAACAACCGGTTTTTTATCTTTATTTTTTTCCATTTTATTTTACAATCCTTTTCAACAAAATTATCTGTTAAGGAGCTTTAACAAATGCAAAAACATGCTTTTTCATCGGGTTTTACTACAAATATTGAGTATTTTAAAGCAGAATCTTCCGAAACACAAAAATTTACACTGATTTATACACACGGTTTTGCCGCAGATCCTTGGGGACGCAAACCCGAAGAAATTAAAAATTGGTGCATAAAACACCATATCGGCTTTTTTCGTTATGAATTAGCCGGTCACGGTATGGATGCCGATAACTTTGAAAAGAGCAATATTAATATATGGAAAAAACAAATTTTAGAAATTATTGATACTTTGGTTGACGGGCCGGTTTTGGTTGCCGGTGCATCACTCGGCGGCTGGATAAGTTTACTTGCTGCTATTAACCGTCCTGAACGCATTATCGGGTTGCTGGGTTTGGCTGCCGCTCCTGATTTTACCAAAGATTATGAAGATTTTGCCACAGAAGAACAAAAAAACACCCTTGAACATGATGGCAAACTTCTTTTTGATAAAGAAGGTTTTGCGTATGTGATTACAAAACAATTGTTGGAAAGCGGACGGCAAAATCTGCTGCTTGATAAGCCGATAATCCCGATTGATTGTCCGGCTGTATTTATTCAAGGGATGGAAGATACTTCGGTTTATTGGCCGAAAGTTCTAAAAATTGCCGAAAAAATCCGCAGCCGCCATGTTATGGTTAAACTCTTAAAAAACAGTACACATCGCTTAAATGATGACGCTGATATACAAGAAATTTTGAGTGCTCTTGATACTTTTTTATCATAACCGATACAATAGAAAAAGTACGGCACCATCGGAGACATAACAGAGAAAAAGGAAAGAGATGCCTGAACTGCCAAGCACAGCTCAGCAGCGGCATGACGATAAAGTGACGATTGTAAGTTATCCCCACCAGACTCTTTAAAATTGCAAAAAAAAAAAACGGGGTAGAATGACGCGTAAATACATTTATTTTGCAGTTTTAGGGTGGAAATTATGGGCGGAGGTG
>CALXZJ010000054.1 GCA_944393235.1 uncultured Alphaproteobacteria bacterium
ATGCACGATAGTGCGGCGGTTAAGGTATCTGTTGCATGTTTGGAGAAGAGATGCCTAAACTCGGATACTGGCGTATCCTCGTGGCATGATGTTTCGTGCTGTCACGCGCTCAAGAGTGCTTTAGCACTCGAGGTTAGGCGTCTATTTTTCTTTTTCCGCATTTGTTTCGCATAACGGTGCGTCCATAAAATTTTTTACATCCAAAGGGGGATATTTTTGCGCCAGCCAAACTTTAAAGTTGCAAAAAAAAACGGTTTAGAATACCGCGTATCTATATATCTTTTTGCTTTTTTAGGAAAATATTATGCGTGAAAATGGTAGAAGTATGGTTGAGATGTTGGGCGTTTTAGCAATTATTGGTGTGCTTTCCGTTGGCGCGATTTCGGGATATTCTAAAGCGATGATGAAGTATAAGCTCAATAAATTTTCAGAATCCATGAACTTGCTCATCAACAACGCTTTACAAACATCCAAAAGTTTGCCTAAAAGCACAGTTGACGGCGAATGGATTTCACATGCTGAAATCATGTATAAACTGGGGCTTATTCCGGACGGTATCAAATACACAAATGGGCAAGATTACATGTATGATGTTTTTAATAATGCTATTTGGGTTTATGCCTATCCAACATTTTATGGCATTGGCTATCGTTTTAACAGCAAAAATGAAATCCGGGATATTTGCCATGCCCTGGTGAACATATATAAAGAAAACCATGACCAATTACGGCGTGTCGCGACTGAACAATTTACGCTGACAGATGACGGCAAAGAAGAAAATAAGATCGTCTCTGATGGATTATACGGCGACTCATATTGTACTGATAACAACCGTTGCCTACGGAATTTAACCCTAGCCGATATTGACAAGCTTTGCGACAACTGTGCAGAAAACTCCACAATGTGTCGTTTTTATGCTACTTGGAAATAATTTAATTTTTGCCTTGCTTATAAAAATTATTCTTTTTTAAATAAATTATGCCTATATTAAGGGTAAATTTATTTTAAGAAAGGTTTTTATAATGTCAAAAATTGCTGTTGTCGGCGCTACCGAAAATATCGGACGCGAAATCTTAAACTTTTTATATGAAGACGGCATTGCCGCCGATGATATCATTGCCTTGGAACCGAAAAGTCCGCTCGGAAATCTGGTTTCATACGGCGAAGATGATGAATTGGATGTTTATAATCTGGATGAGTTTGATTTTTCCAAAGCCGATATCGCCGTTTTTGCAACAACTGAGGAAATCGGTAAACGTTATCTGCCAAAAGCTGTCGCCAAAGGCGTCAAAATTGTTGACTGCTCGGGCGCAACTTTTGCTGATACCGATGTGCCGATGATTGTTTCCGGCGTTAATGATGCGGCTGTTCATGATGCCAAGAAAAAAATTGTTGCTGTGCCATCGGCTTTGACCACGCAAATGTTGCTGCCTTTGAGCAAAGTTAATGAAAATTTTTCCATCAAACGGCTGATTGCCTCGGCTTATATCTCAACTTCCGTTTACGGCAAAGAAGCTATGGATGAGCTTTTCAACCAAACACGCAAAATTTTTATGAACACAACTTTAGCCGATGATGAGCAGGTTTTTAAAAAACAAATCGCATTTAATGTTTTGCCGCAGGTCGGTGAATTTATCGGCGAAGAAACCAAGTTTGAGTGGGCGATTAATGCCGAAAGCAAAAAGGTTCTGGGCGGCAATATGAAAGTGCATGCCAACTGTGCGTTTGTGCCGGCTTTTATCGGTGCGGCTTTGTATGTTAATGCCGAATGCACTGCCGACGTGGATGTTGACGAAGTGCGTCAGTTGATGAAAGAAACCAAAGGCATCGTGGTTTTTGACAAGCAGCTTGACGGCGGTTATGTCAGCTTAAACGATGTTCAGGGTGAAGACGATATATATGTCAGTCGTTTAAGACAGGATTTGTCGGTTGAAAACGGTTTTAGCTTTTGGTGCGTGGCTGACAATCTGCGCGCCAGCGTGGCAAAAAATGCTTTTCATGTGCTAAAACATATGTTGAAACATTGATTTTTATAAGGAAAACATAAAATGAACAAACTCTGCAGATTCTTAATTGTTTTATGCTTCGGGTTAATGTTGTTTTATCTACAACCGGCAATGGCTTCGGACAATCCGGCACTGGATTTTAACAAAATCACGCAGCAATTAAACCATATTGAACAGAGTTTGCAAAGTGAAGATTTTAGTTTACAAAACATTGAAGATAACACCAACTTTTTGTACGAAACATCAAACAATATTGCAACCTTCAAACAAGAAAACGAACGAGAAGCCCGTTTTGTACAAAAACAATTGGACGCTTTGGGCGATGAACCTGCCGACGGCACGAAAGAATTGAAAGTTATTTCAGACAAAAGAACTGAATTTAAAAATGAACTTTCTATCTTAAAAGGTCGAATTGCTGAAGCTGATATTTTGCAAGTTAAAATTGATGAACTCAATTTGTTGATTTTAAGCACCCGCAACCATATGCTGCTCGGTAATCTGGTAACCAAACAAGCCGTCTTGATTGAACCGCAAAACTTTATTGTTGCGGTTAGAGATTTGGTTCAGTTTTTATGGAATGTCACAATTTCGCCGATTGAATGGTACTATGGTCTTGATACATCAAACCGAGGAATGGTTTTGACATATCTTGTCGCCATTATCGTTATTTTGATTGCAACTTTTTGGCTCGGCTTGTTCTTAAGACGCTTGATTATGAAGAACTGGGGTTATCGTCCGGATGTTGAAAATCCGCGATATGGGCAAAAAATCACGGCGGCGATTTTTGTTGCCGTCGCATATGGTGTTATTCCGGCTTTAATTATCGGCGGCTTCTTAGCTTGGATGATTGGTTCGCAAATATTTGGCGACACATTTTTCAGCACGGTCTTAAGCAGCTTTTTATCTTATTTGCTTGGGGTTATTTTGGCTCGCGCGGTCGCTCGGGTTACTTTTGCACCTTATAACGAAAAATGGCGGCTTATCAGTGTTTCAACACCTAAAGCCATTGGTATTGTTCATGCCCTTTATTTATCCATTATTCTTATCGGCGCCATTTCGTTGTTGGAGCATCTGGCTATTAACATACAATCTTCTCAGGATTTAATTAATCTTTTGACGGCTGCCGCCTGCGCCATTAAAACTTTTGCCATTATTTTATTGGTTTCAACTATTTTTCACGATGAAGAAAAAACAGACAGCGCCGAAACAACAACTGCCGCTTCGGAATCTGATGAAGATGATGAAGATGAAGGCATGAGCACATCGGTAAAAGTTGTCTTCTTTACTTCGGTGATAACTATCGGCACTTTCGGATTATCTTTGTTCGGGTATCCGGAACTGTCAAACTTTATTTTAGAGCGCTTTATCGGCAGCGCCCTGCTCTTTGGCGTGTTCTTTATTGTTCATAAACTGATAAGCGAACTTTTAAGACGAATCTTTTTGTTGGGCTTTTGGGCTAAAAGTTTTAAATTGCGCCGTAGAATGTTGGCCAAAATCGATTTCGGCTTAAGTTTGTTTTTAACACCGCTGCTGGCTTTGTTCTTTATATTTGTGCTGCTTAATTTGTGGGGATTATCAGGCGATGCCATTTTGCATACGGTCAAAAAACTGTTGTTCGGTTTTAATGTCGGCGGCGTGCGGATTTCGCTGATTGCCATCATTTTAGGCATTGCCGTGTTTTTCGGCTCGTTGGCTTTGGTCAAAATTGCCAAGAATAATTTGACAAACAATGTGTTCGCAAAATTGGATATTGACGACGGTATTAAACATTCTCTTTCATCAGGAGTTAGTTTTATCGGTTTTGTGATTTCTTCGCTGCTTGCCATTATCGTGATGGGCGGCAATTTAACAAGCTTGGCGGTTATCGCCGGTGCGTTATCGGTTGGTATCGGTTTTGGTTTGCAGAATATTATTAACAACTTTGTTTCCGGTATTATCATTTTGTTTGAGCGGCCGTTTAAGGTCGGCGACTGGGTGATTTTTAACGGCGAAGAAGGCCAAATCAAGCAAATTAACATCCGCTCAACCGAGCTTGAAACTTTCAAAAAAACCAGCGTGATTATCCCAAACGCTACTTTGATTTCGTCATCTTTAACCAACTTGACGCATGGCAACAACTGGACACGGCAATCGGTTAAAGTCGGGGTGGCGTACGGTTCAGATGTTGATAAGGTTACGGAGATTTTGTTGGAATGCGCCCGTAATAATAAAAAAGTTTTGAAAGTTCCGACGCCTTATGTCTTGTTTCAGGATTTTGGCGACAGCGCTTTGATATTTGAACTGCGTTGCTATTCTAACAATATTTGGGCAGGTTGGGTTATTCCGAGCGAGCTCCGTTATGAAATCAACCGCCGGTTTATTGAAGAAGGTATTGAAATTCCGTTCCCGCAGATGGTTATCCACCAAGGTAACACAACGGTTGAAACCGAAAGCCAATTCTACGCACGCAAAAAAGCGGCAAAAGCTTCGGCAAACAAGGCATGATATACAATTATGCCGATAATTTTCAAAGGCGGATGAAGTTCCGCCTTTTTGGTTGTTTTTTTATGCATGTTTTGAAAAATAACTCTTGATTTTTATTTTGGTTTATGTAATTTTGTTAGCCATGCCGGTTTAGCTCAGTTGGTAGAGCAACGCATTCGTAATGCGTGGGTCGGTAGTTCGAGTCTACTAACCGGCACCATTTTTTTAATCTTTACAGGTTTCCCAAAAATGAACAAATATGAAGAATTAGTCGCCCAATGCCACAAGGCCATGGAATTGGCGATTGACGCACCATATTCGGTTGATTTGCTGCGTTTGCGTCAAAAATTAATTAATGAAGAAGCTCAAGAGCTTAATGTTGAAATTGATCATCTTATTCAGGAAACGCAAGAAAACGGTCTACCTGCAATAGAATCGGTGGCAAAAATGTATAAAGAACTGGCTGATTTGCAATATGTTGTCAGCGGCATGGCGGTTAGCCTCGGGATACCGATGGAAGAAGTTTTTGCCCGCGTACATCAAAGTAATATGTCCAAATTGGTAGATGGTAAACCTTTAAAACGTGAAGACGGAAAGTTTTTAAAAGGTCCAAATTATAAAAAACCGGTCTTGGATGATTTGGTCAAAATTCGTTAAATTTTAGCACTTTTCTATCTTGTTTCACTCGAGCTATGGCGGCGGTTGTAATTCCGTTCCTTGTCACACCACCGCCGCGCGATAGTGCAGCGGTCTGTGTGTCCTTTGGGAGATGCCTAAACTCGGATACTGGCGTATCCTCGAGGCATGACGTTTCGTGCTGTCACGCGCTCAAGAGTGCTTTAGCACTTGAGGTTAGGCGTCTGTTTTTCTTTTTCCGCATTTTTTGGCATGACGGTGCGTCCATAAATTTTTTTACATCCAAAGAGGGATATTTTTGCGGCGGTCAAACTTTAAAGTTGCAAAAAAAAAAAA
>CALXZJ010000055.1 GCA_944393235.1 uncultured Alphaproteobacteria bacterium
AAAATACCCGCACCACAAGCCCAAAAAAAACCCGTTTTCACGTCATTCTACCCCGTTTTTTTTTTTTGCAATTTTAAAGAGTCTGGTGGGGATAAGTTTCTACCGTCACTTTATCATCATGCCACTGCTAAGCGCAGCTTAGCAGTTCAGGCATCTCTTTCTTTTTCTATTGTCATCTCTCTGTGAGTGCTTTTCTTGTTATTGTGCAATTTTGGCAAAACAGAACTTCGAGTTCCTTAAAACTATCTCTTTTGTTTAAAAAAATCTTTTAAGACTTGTCCGCATTCCTCACTGCAAATACCGGTGATGATTTCCGGACGATGGTGGCAGGTTTTTTGTTCATAAAATTTGACACCGTTTAAGACGCCGCCGCCTTTAATGTCTTCGGCGCCAAAAACAAGTCTTCGGATTCGGGCAAACGAAATAGCGGCGGCGCACATTGTACAGGGTTCTAAAGTGACATATAAGTCAAGCCCCCATAACCGCTTGGCTTTAAGTTTTTGACAAGCCTTGCGGATAGCAAGCACCTCGGCATGTGCGGTAGCATCGCTGCCGTGTTCGCTTTTATTATGAGCCTTGGCAACAATCTTTCCGCTTTCCGGCTCAACCAAAACCGCGCCGATGGGAACTTCATCTTGCAAAGCGGCTTTTTGAGCTTCTTTTAAGGCTAAACGCATAAAATCTTCGTCTGTCATAAATATCCTTTGAGTTTTTAATAATTTTACGCTATATTACAGCAAATATCAAAAAAAGGAAGATAAAAATGGCAGAAAGGTTGGCAAAATTCATGGCGCATTCCGGTGTATGTTCACGCCGCGATGCCGAGGAATATATTCGTCAGGGCAGGGTAACCGTTAACGGCGAAGTGGTTTCCACCCCGGCGTTTAATGTTGAAGGCAATGTAACTGTTTTGCTAGATGGTGAAAAACTGCCGCAAAAAGACAAGACGCGTCTCTGGCTTTACTATAAACCATCAGGGCTGGTGACCACACATAAAGATAAAGAAGGGCGCCCGACGGTTTTTGACCATTTGCCGCCTGGCCTGCCTCGGGTAATAAGTGTGGGCAGGTTGGATCTAAATTCAGAAGGTTTATTACTTTTAACCAACAACGGCGAACTTTCCCGCGAGCTTGAACTGCCAAAAAATGCATGGAGCCGGCGCTACCGTGTCCGCGTTCATGGCAAAGTCGACCTAAAAAGGCTGGAAAGCTTGCAACAAGGGGTTACCGTAGATGGCGTAACATATGGACGGGTCATGGCGGCCATAGATAGCCAAAACGGCAGCAATGCGTGGTTAAGTGTCACCTTAAATGAAGGGAAAAACCGCGAGATTCGCAAGTTGATGAAATTTATCGGGCTGGAAGTGGCGCGTTTAATCCGTGTTTCATATGGTCCGTTTCAATTAGGCAATCTTAAAAAAGGCGAAGTGCGTGAAGTTCCGCAAAAAGTATTAAAAGAACAACTGGGGAGCCGTTTTGCACTATGAGAATAATCGGCGGTAAATATCGCGGCAAAAAGCTTTTTACGCCGGTTGGTAAAGAAATACGACCAACGGCAGACCGCGCCCGAGAAGCATTGTTTAACATTTTATATTCGCAAATAGGCGGCATGCAAGACATTTGTGTTTTAGATGTTTTTGCCGGCACGGGCGCATTTGGGCTTGAAGCCTTATCTCGCGGCGCTAAAAGTGTTATTTTTGTTGATAAAGACACCAAACTTTTAAACAAAAATACAGCTTTGTTTCCGGCTGAAAAAGACAAAATAACGATTATATCAGCCGATGCCGCCATGCTGCCGCCGGCAAGAAAAAAAGCATCATTGGCATTTTTGGATGCCCCTTATGCCAAAGGTTTAAGTGCGCCGGCTTTAGAAGGTCTTGATAAAAATAATTGGCTCAAAAACGGTGCTTTATGTTTGGTTGAAATGCGCCGAGATGAAAAATTAACACCGCCTGCCGCCTATAAAAAATACGATGAAAGGCTATACGGCATAGCAAAAATTGAATTTTTCCAATATACGCAACCAAACGTTTGAAAACAAATTTTGACAAAAAAATATTGATATTTATTTTGAGATATGATAAATTTCAAATAAGTAGAAAAAATAAAATGGAGCTTTTTGATGGCAAAAACATATTTAGAAATCAACACTGTAAATCATAGTTTTGCTGAACATGGCTATGAAAGCGTTTCTGCCGAGTTAAATCGTGAGCGTGATTATCAGCGCGACCAGATTTTACAAATTTCCGGAATGCAAAAATCGGCTGATGAAAAGACGCAAAATCAGCTTACCAAAGAAATTGAGCAATTTCGTTCTAAGCTGGAGCAAAACCGTTACAATCGAGAGCTCTTAAAAAAATATCCGGATGAATTTCCGGTTTTATACGCAATGAGAAATCGTGTTTCTGAAGAAGAAGCGTCTTTTGAATTTAAAGAAGTGTTAAATGAAAAGCCTGAAATTGTGACAGAAGCACAAGACATTTTACCCAAAGAAGAGCGTTTGGAAATGGTCTGCACGGTTAACGGCGCCGGAAGTTTTGGTCTCTCAATTGAGCCGTATGACAAACCGGGCGAAGATAACCGTCAGCTTAAAGCGCGGATTAATTTTTCGCAAAAAGCATTGGATGATTTGAACGCCGAACGTTTAAAACGGATTCTGGAATTTTGCGAACAACGTGGCTTGTCAATTTATGACATCGATTTACCGATGAAAGACGGCAAGATAGATGTTGATGAAAAATTGGCGGTTTTAACCAAACAACTGTTAGAAGAACGGCAAAGAAAAGCCGCACAGCAAAAATCTCCGGATGTTGATGCGTTAACGGAAAGAGATTTCAACATTTTGGATGTTAAAGTACCGGAAGCGTATGTTGGTGATGTAGATGTCCAAACACCCAAGGCAATAGCCCAAGGCAAAAAGAAAGAAAAAACATTAGACGGCATCCGTAAAGATTTGACAGATATGCTTGAAAAAGACATGCACAAAACCAGAGGGTTGAGCTATTTTGAGCGCATCAAGAAGATAGACGGTAAATCAACATATGTTTTCAGCCTTTACGATAAGCCGAGCCGCGATAATGAAAAGCTTGACGGATTAAAGGATAAAAACGGCGTTTATGTTCCGACATATGCATATCGGCTTTACATATCGCAAGATCCCAAAAGTGGACGTTTTGTTTTTGGTTATGCCACGCCGGGCGGCAAAAAAATGGATGATGTGATGGCTGGCGACTTTTTGGGGATTGTTAAAAAAACCGGCGCAACACATGTTAATTTTTCAAATGTGTCGAATCTGGACAAGGGTGTCTGGCTGATGGCTTGTGCTGAAAAAGGTTTGGTGCCGATTGGTATAGGGATTAACATGGCAAAAGCCAAAGCCATGGTTGAAGCAGCCCGCAAAAAATTAAGTTCGGAAGAATTTATGACCTTTAAACGCAATCTGGCCAATCAGATGTTAGAAAACGCTCAACAAAAATGTAAAGATAAAAACGACCGCAAATTCGGTTTGCCGTCATCTGAATTTGATTATATCAACAACTTAAAAGCCGATTATGATTTTGATAATTTCCGCAGCGCGTATGATGGAGATGACGGATTATATAACGAAGTTTTAAAAGATATTGAACGTGGTGGAAAAGACAAAGAAACCGGTGCGGCCACAACGTTTGGCGCCATGCGCACGCTAAGAAAAGTCTTTGATGTTTATGAAAATTATCAATATGCAACATTTGGTGATTTTGTCAGAAGTGAAAAATACGAACATCTGAAATTAACACCTGAAGAAAAAGCAAAGCTTTCAACGATACCGGAAAATAGAGTATTTACGGAATTAACGAAAGATGATTTTATGCTTTTATATAAAACACTGTTGCCACGCCAAGTTGAAAATTCCAAAAAGGAAATTTTAGAAGCATTTCGTCGTGAGACTAATCGTAAAGGTCCAAGACGTGCGGACAACGTCGTGCTTTCAAGCGATTTGTTCCCCGGTGTTAAAGGTGCGGTCAATGAAATTAACATTATTTTGAAACGTAACGGCATCGAGGCTTTGACCTTGCCGACCGAACACAATGGTTTGGATTTTGCCCGCCCGCAAGGTTTTGATGAAGCGCTTGAGGCAGAAAAGAACAAATCACCGCAAACGCCGCAAACACAAGCCACGGCAGGTAGAGGCTCACGCTAACTGACAATAAAAACACACCGCCGCTTGTATCATAAAGCGGCGGTTTACTATATATAACAAAACTTGATATTATTTAGAATTACGAAACATAATCGTTATGCCGTCAGTGCCGACACATTCTTCAAAAGAATTAAGCTGACGCATATCCGGATAGCTGGAATTTTTTCCGCCGCTATAACGTTGTGATCCTCGGTCGTTAACATAATAAATATATACAATATAGTCATAATACATCTGTGCCATAGAAAAAACTTCGGCGCATAGTTGCAATTTGGCATTGCCGGCTTTACTAAACCTGGCAACAAAGGCTAATTCACCCCAAGGGTCATTGTTGAATATCTCAATTTGGTTGCCGAAAGCATCATATAAATAAGATGTTTCGTTGCCTTTAATCATATTCTCCGGGATTAGGTTCATTTTGATAAAATAGGGAATGAGAGATCGATCTTTGCTTGAATTACCGCCGGTGGGCTTAATTTCAAACATATACATATACGCGATATTCAAAAGATAGCTTATACTTTCAACGCTCTTATTGAGTTTATACTTCATCATCGCCTTGGAGTAACCGGCAATCGCCCCAACCGAAAGCACGCCGATTATTGCCAACACGCCCAACATCTCCACCATAGACCGCCCATTTTCGTGCATAACTTTCTCCTAAAATTGCAAAAAATACTTGTTTACTCGTCATTCTAAACCGTTTTTTTTTTTTGCAATTTTAAAGAGTCTGGTGGGGATAACTTACAATTTATCGTTATACCACGAGCCGACAACCTCAGCCCCAATCCTCGTCACCCCATGAGGATACGTTAGTATCCGAGTTTAGGGGTCTCTCAAAAGACGCCTTAACCGTCGCACGATCGCGCGCCGGTGGCGTGACGTAAAAGGGAAGCGTTAAGCGACCGTGGCGAATTTAGATGCCAAAGGGGTATTCCCGTCCGCGAGCAACAAAAAAACACCT
>CALXZJ010000056.1 GCA_944393235.1 uncultured Alphaproteobacteria bacterium
CCAGACTCTTTAAAATTGCAAAAAAAAAAAACGGTTTAGAATACCGCGTAAATACATTTATTTTGCAGTTTGGGGAGTTCTTTTTATGAAACATAATCTTTTTTTTATTCTTGCGCAGAGTGCTGCAGATACGCCGTAACTTTTCGACGACGTGTACAACATTAGGTACACGAGGAGAAAAGTTGCAAGCAGATGCGGCTCTATGCGGAAGAATTGCGGAGAATGGTGCAGATAAAGTGCTTTCTAGCGAGGAGGAAAATCCTAGCGTACATAAGACGTACGTGAATTTTCCGACTTCGCGTAAAAGCGCTTTAGATGTGCCGTTATACGCAATTTCTTCCGGGCGGTCTATGGTGGAGATGTTGGGCGTGCTGGCTATTATTGGTGTTTTATCGGTTGGGGCGATTGCCGGTTACTCTAAGGCGATGTTTAAGTATAAACTCAACAAACAGACTGAGCAAATCGGCAGTATTTTGGATTATACCATACTTTATGCCGACCAATTACACGATATCAACACCTGGTACGGCACAGAATTGTTAATAAAACTCGGCGCTATTCCGCTTGAGATGACCCGTCCAAACGAGCGAGAATATATTTATGATGTTTTCAACGACCCCATTATTATCATGTTTACTGGCGATTCCACTTGGAGATACTATCGTATGCAAGTTTTTATTGATGATTATGATTATAATTATAACATATGCCTGAATTTGTTCCAGATGGCAAAGTTGCGCAGTGCCTCTTTATGGCAAACTGTTTTTATCCGGGCGACCGAAGATATTTCAGGAGAGCATACCAATCGCGTTTACGGCGATGCATATTGTAAAAATAATACGAAATACTGCCTGAAAAACATAACATTAACACAAATGCACGAACTCTGTCAAATTTGCGATGATACCAACCAATGCAGTCTAAATATTTTATGGAATCCCAGACCTAAATAAAAAAAGCCACATTAAAAAAGGTTCCGTTTCCAGAACCTTTTTAAGCTATTCGGCAACAATTTCTTTCATTTTTTCCAAATCTTCTTTTAACTTAGAAACATCTTCCTTCACCACATTTTTTGATTCTTCAAACGCGGCTCGGCGTGCAGCTTTTTGCGCTTCTTTTTCGGCTTTTTCTTGTTCGGCTTGCGCTTTTTTCATTTCAGCTTTGGCTGCTGCTTCGGCTTTTTTAGCTTCAGCTTTTGCTTTTGCCTCATCTACCTGTTCTTGCACCTTTTGCGCCTGACTAACCAAATCAAGCGCTTTTACTTCATAAGCTGCCAGCGCAATCGGTAAAAATGCTAATATAAAAATTTTTTTCATTTTGCCCTCCTTTGGTGTTTATGATTTGTCAGTTTATGCCGCGTATCATAACTTGCAATAAAAAAAACCTTTTTATACATTTTATTATATTATTATTTGTTTTTTAATCAGCATTATATATATTACATAACATCGTGTGTTAATTTAAGAGAGTTTACCGGAATATGTTTGATACATTTTCTAACCCGCAATTTTTAGCAACCGGCATTTTGGTTGTCTGCTACCTGGTTTTATTTACTGAAAAGCTCAATCGGGCGGTTGTAGCGCTTTTAGGCGCTTCCGCCATGATTTTTTGCGGCGTTTTATCACAAGAATCCGCCATTGCCGGCATTGATTTCAACACCATTTCACTTTTAATCGGCATGATGATCGTCGTCGGCATCGCCGAAAAATCCGGTATGTTTGAATGCGCAGCCATATATGCCGCCAAGCTTGTCAAAGCTTCACCGCGTGGAATGCTTGCCGCATTAGCACTCATCACGGCAATTTTTTCAGCTCTTTTGGATAACGTCACCACGGTTTTGCTCATTGTTCCGGTCACATTTCAAATCACGCGCAGCCTAAAGTTAAACCCCTACCCGTTTCTCATAATGGAAATTTTTGCCTCCAACATCGGCGGCACGGCAACGCTTATCGGCGACCCGCCGAACATTCTCATCGGCTCGGCTTTGAACTTATCTTTTATGGATTTTGTTTACGAGCTGACACCGGTAGTCGCTCTTTGTATGTTGATTTTGATTTTGATTTTTGATTTTTTCTTCGGACGCAAAATGCAAGCAAGCACCGCAGACAAGAAAAAAATCATGTCGCTTGATGAAACCGAATGCATTACCGATAAACCGCTTTTTATTAAATCTTTGAGCGTATTGACGCTGGTTATTGCCGGTTTTATACTGGCAGAACATTGGCATTTACAAAACGGCACCATTGCTTTGTTTGGCGCCGCAGTGCTGATGTTGTTGTACACCTTTGGCGACAATCATCAAAAGCGTGACCAAAAAGTAACAGAAGCTTTCAACATGGTTGACTGGACCACCATTTTTTTCTTTTGCGGTTTGTTTGCAATAGTTTACGGTTTGGAAGAAACCGGAATTTTACACCAACTGGGACAAAAATTTGTTGAAATTACTGACGGAAGCATCAAAAAAGCCACTTTTGGGGTTTTATGGGTTTCTGCCATCGTTTCGACCGCCATTGACAACATTCCGTTTGTTGCCACCATGATTCCGACTTTAAAATCCATGGAACCGTCTTTGGGCGGCAGAGAAGCAATGATGCCGGTATGGTGGGCGCTTTCGCTCGGCTCATGTTTTGGCGGCAACGGTTCGCTGATTGCGGCTTCGGCTAATGTGATTGTGGCGGGACTTGCCCAACGCGAGGGACATCCGATAAGTTTTCTGCGCTTTTTGATATGGGCAATACCGGTCATGATATTAACGATTATCATCTCAACCGGATATTTATATATGATACATTTTATATAAAGGAATTATTTTATGAACAATCTCGTTTTTGGCATAAATGCCGGATGGTGCGCCGTAATTATCGTTACGGTATGCTACCTTATTTTGTTTACCGAAAAGCTCAATCGGGCGGTTGTGGCGCTTTTGGCTGCCGTTATCATGATTTTTTCCGGCATTCTCACACAAGCCGAAGCTTTTTCCGGTATTGATTTCAATACCATTTCGCTGTTAGCCGGCATGATGATTATTGTCGGCATTACCGAAAAATCCGGTTTGTTTCAATTTGTCGCCGTCTGGGGCACCAAAAAAACGCGGGCACATCCGGTGGGGATTATGGTGGTTTTGACTGCTGTGACGGCATTTTTCTCAGCCTTTTTAGATAATGTAACAACGGTTTTACTCATTGTTCCGGTCACGTTTCAAATCACCCAAAAGCTTAAAATCAATCCTTTTCCCTATCTCATCTTAGAAATATTTGCCGCTAACATCGGTGGCACGGCAACCCTTATCGGCGATCCGCCGAACATTCTTATCGGCTCGGCTTTGCAGCTCTCTTTCATGGATTTCGTAATCAATTTAACACCGGTAGTGGTTGTTTGTATGTTTATCTTAATCGGAACTTTTGTACTGATTTGGCGCAAATCTCTAACCACGACTTTGCGCAACCGCACCAATGTATTAAAGATGGATGAACTTAAGTGCATCACCGACAAAAAACTTTTGATTAAATCTTTAAGCGTTCTGACGTTGGTTGTCGCCGGTTTTATTTCAGCTGAATATATACATATTGCCAACGGCGTCATTGCACTCTTGGGCGCTGCCGTGCTGCTGCTTTTATACACCTTTGGCGACAATCATCAAAAGCGCGACCAAAAAACAGCCGAAGCTTTTAATATGATTGACTGGACCACCATTTTTTTCTTTTGCGGTTTGTTTATGATTGTACATGGTTTGGAAGTCACCGGCATGCTGCAAAAGCTGGGTCAATGGTTTATTGACTTAACCGACGGCAGCATCCAAAAAAGCACCTTCCTTATTTTGGGTTCTTCCGCTCTGCTCTCCAGCGCTATTGATAATATTCCGTTTGTTGCCACCATGATTCCGATGCTGGTTTCAACAGAACCGGCTATGGGCGGCAGAGAGGCGATGATGCCGGTGTGGTGGGCTTTATCTTTAGGCGCTTGTTTTGGCGGCAACGGCACACTTATCGGCGCTTCGGCTAATGTGATTGTGGCAGGGCTTGCCCAACGCGAAGGACATCCGATAAGCTTTTTGCGCTTTTTAATATGGGCAATGCCGGTCATGATTGTCAGCATCATCATATCTGCAGCATATTTATATCTTAAATATTTTCTGTAAAATTCAATGGGTTGACTTTTTATTGTTTTCCATTTATGCTGGATAAAATTTTAATTATTGAAGATATTATGAAAAAAATTACCACATTTACCACAGAAACAACGCGGTTTTTATCAAACTTTTACCCGCATAAAAAAGACGGCGGTTTATATCCGCATCATTTACAAATTGTCTATGAAGGGATCGTGTTTGATTGTGTAGAAAACGCCTATCAAGCCGCCAAAACAAAAGACAAGGATCTCCGCCGCCAAATCAGCCGAATGTCGCCTTATGAGGCAAAAGCCTTTTGGGAAAAGAAAGAACATCAAAAATATCTGGCAGATGGTTGGGCAGAACGAAGATTAGATATTATGCAAGATTTGGTTAAACAAAAATTCTGCAATCATCCGGCACTCAAACAACTGCTTTTGGATACTAAAGATGCAATTTTGGAAGAAGGCAACGACTGGGGTGATACTTTTTGGGGCATATGCAATGGTAAGGGCGAAAACCACTTAGGTAAAATTTTAATGCAAGTCCGACAAATATGCCAGACGTAGTAAAACAGACGAAAAACAGTTCGTCTGTTTTTCTGTAACAAACAACCACCCGGCACCGACACACAATTCCCCATTCCCCACCACCGCCGCACACTTTCCCCTCCCTGTCACGTCCTGAAGGAGCATTAGCACTCAAGGTTAGGCGTCTGTCGCCCTATCCTTTCCCCGTCACGCCACCGCCGCGCGTTAGTGCGGCGGCTAAGGTGTCTGTTGCATTTTCTCTTCCCCGTCACGCCTCGAGAGTGCGTAAGCACTCGAGGTTAGGCGTCTATCCGTCTGTTGCATGTATGGGAAGAGATACCTAAACTGCCAAGCATTGCTCGGCAGCGGCATGACGATAAAATGCCGGTTGTAAGTTATCCCCACCAGACTCTTTAAAATTGAAAAAAAAAAAAACGGTTTAGAATACCGCGTAAATACATTCATTTTGCAG
>CALXZJ010000057.1 GCA_944393235.1 uncultured Alphaproteobacteria bacterium
GGGTTGTCGGCAGTGGCATGACGATAAAGTGCTGGTTGTAAGTTATCCCCACCAGACTTTTTAAAATTGAAAAAAAAAAAAACGATTTAGAATGACGAGCAAATACATTCATTTTGCAAATTGGAGAGAATGTTATGCGGGAAAATGGTAGAAGTATGGTGGATATGTTGGGGGTGCTGGCTATTATCGGTGTGCTGAGCGTCGGTGCTATTTCCGGTTACTCCAAAGCGATGATGAAATATAAGCTCAATAAACAGACTGAACAGCTTGGCAGTATTTTAGATTATGTCACACTGCACTATGATGACTTTGACCGCCTTGAACATACTCAGTATTATATGACAGATTTATTCAATAAGCTTGGGGCTACGCCGGTAGAAATGATTAAAGATCAAAACCCTTATTATATTTATGATGTTTTTAATAATAAAATTTATTTGTATCATGGTAATGAAAGTAACGGGGCTCAATATTATGGTATGGTTGTCACAATTGAAAAAAATACTTATGATATTTGTTTTAATCTGTTCCAAATGGCAAAATTGCGCAGCAACACACTTTGGATAACCCAATTTGCTAAGACCAATGAAGATGGTTCTAACACACAAGGCAATAGAGTTCATGGTGATAATTATTGTACAAAAGATTCTTTATACTGTCTAAAAGATTTGACTTTGACGCAAATGCATAAACTTTGTTCTTATTGTTCGGATAGTTCCAGTTGTCGATTTTTATTTTTATGGAATCTAAAGTACGTTTAATGATTTTTAATCTGTAATCACTCACTACAGGTTTCGTTAAATATTTTTTGTTCAGACTTGCGGGTAACCAGCAGGCTTCCTATATTTTATTGTAGAAAAGGAGTTTTAGATAATGAATATGGAAAAATTAACCGACAGGAGCCAAGGGTTTATTCAGTCTGCACAGTCATTGGCAGCCCGCAACTCCAACCAGTTTTTAACCCCTGAACATCTTCTCAAAGTTATGCTTGATGACAAACAGGGCATGGCGGCGTCTTTAATTGCACAAACCGGCGCTGATGTGGAAAAAGTGCGTGAGAACGTGAATACCGATGTGGAAAAATTGCCGCGGGTAGAAGGAAACGCCGTGCAGATTTCCGGTTCACAAAGTTTCTTTAAGGTATTGGATTCCGCCGAACAAATCGCCCAAAAAGCAGGCGACTCTTATGTGACGGTGGAGCGGATTTTGCAGGCGCTGTTGGCGCTGAAATCATATGGTGTGGATTTGCAAAAGCTTAATCAGGTTATCAACAACATGCGTCAGGGACGCACGGCGCAAAGCGCCAGTGCCGAAGATACCATGGAGGCGTTGAAAAAATATGCCACCGATTACACCGAACGTGCTTTACAGGGAAAGCTTGATCCGGTTATCGGCCGTGATGAAGAAATCCGCCATACGATTCAGGTGTTGTCGCGGCGAACAAAAAATAACCCGATTTTAATCGGCGAACCAGGCGTGGGCAAAACCGCCATTGTGGAAGGCTTGGCGTTGCGCATCGTCAACGGCGATGTTCCGGAAAGTTTGAAACACAAGCGCTTAATGGCTTTGGACATGGGCGCGTTGATTGCCGGCGCCAAATACCGCGGCGAATTTGAAGAGCGTTTGAAAGCCGTTTTGCAGGAAGTAAGCGCCGCCAACGGACAAATCATTTTGTTTATTGACGAGATGCACACCGTGGTCGGTGCCGGCGCGACTTCCGGCTCCATGGACGCTTCCAACCTCTTAAAACCGGCTTTAGCGCGCGGTGAGCTGCATTGTATCGGCGCAACAACCCTAAAAGAATATCAAAAATATATTGAAAAAGACCAGGCTTTTGCCCGCCGTTTTCAACCGGTGTTTGTCAATGAGCCGCAAGTGGAAGACACGGTTTCCATTTTGCGCGGCATTAAGGAAAAATACGAGTTGCACCATGGCGTACGCATTTCGGACGCCGCTTTGGTGGCCGCTGCGGTGATGTCAAACCGCTACATTACCGACCGTTTTTTACCGGATAAGGCAATTGATTTGATTGATGAAGCCGCCAGTCGTTTACGGATGGCAATTGATTCCAAACCGGAACATTTGGATGAAATTGACCGGCATTTGATTCAGCTCAAAATTGAGCGTGAGGCTTTGCGCAAGGAAACTGATCAGGCTTCTAAAGAACGTTTGGCAAAAATTGAAAATGAGATCAGCGTTTTGGAAAAAGAATCGGCTGATGAAAACGCCAAATGGAACGCCAGCAAAAGCAGCGTGCAAGAAGCCGGAAAACTGCGTGAGGCTTTGGATAAAGCCCGAATTGAGGCAGAAAAAGCGTTGCGTGACGGAAAATACGAACGCGCCGGTGAACTGCAATATAAAGAAATTCCGGATTTGGAAAAACGCTTAAACGAAATCAATGCCCATGCCCAAACCCAAACCGCAGTAGAGACGGTAACGCCGGACGTGATTGCCGAAGTGGTTTCCAAATGGACGGGTATTCCGGTTGACAAGTTGATGAGCAACGAAAAAGAAAAACTTTTGGAAATGGAAAAAGTTTTGGCGCGTCGCGTGGTTGGTCAAGACGAGGCGATTGCCGCCGTTGCCAACGCCGTGCGTCGTTCGCGCTCGGGCTTGAATGACCCCAACCGGCCGATTGGTTCTTTCTTGTTTTTAGGCCCGACCGGCGTCGGTAAGACCGAACTTGCCAAGGCTTTGGCAGAGTTTTTGTTTGATGAAGAATCGGCTTATTTGAGGATTGACATGTCCGAATATATGGAAAAACACGCGGTCGCCCGTTTAATCGGTGCGCCTCCGGGATATGTCGGCTATGATGAAGGCGGGGTTTTGACCGAAGCCGTACGCCGTCGGCCGTATCAGGTTATTTTGTTTGACGAGGTGGAAAAAGCTCATCCGGATGTGTTTAACATTTTGCTGCAAGTGTTGGATGACGGTCGTTTGACCGATGGACAAGGACGGACGGTGGATTTTAAAAACACTTTCTTGATTATGACCTCTAACCTCGGCACCGGCGAAAAAGGCAAAGATGTGCGCGAAATGCTCAAAGGTTTCTTCAGACCGGAATTTATCAACCGGTTGGATGAAATTATTGTTTTCCATGCTTTGGGTAAAGAGCAAATCCGCCAAATCGTGGATATTCAGCTCAAACGTTTGCAAGAGCGTTTAAGCGAACGGCATATTGTTTTGCAGCTTGATGACAAAGCCAAAGACTGGTTGGCGGAAAACGGTTATGACGAGGCTTACGGCGCACGTCCGTTAAAACGTCTGATTCAGCAGGAAGTGGAAAATCCGCTGGCGGTGAAACTCTTAAACGGCGATATCAGAGATGATTCCACCGTTAAGATTTCCGCCAATAAAACCGGTCTGCTTATCGGTTGATTTTAACAAACAAGCTCTGAAAACGATACCGGGAATTGAATTCCCGGCATCGTTTTTTATACATCTTTCGCATTTTTAGCTTGTCTTTTTTTAATTAGTGTTTTATAAGAACGTCAGTTTAATAAATTTTAGGTTCACAAGGCGACAGGGTACCTGGCGCTCGACCGTTAAAAAAGTTATTATGGGGTTGTAGCTCAGTTGGGAGAGCGACAGGTTCGCAATCTGTAGGTCAGGGGTTCGATCCCCCTCAGCTCCACCATTTTAACAAACACTTCCGACAAAACTCGGAGGTGTTTTTTTTGACTTAAAGGGGGATCTCACCCCTACGGGGTTCGGTCTTGCTCCGTAAGGCTTGCTCTTTATCAAAGAGCAATGCCAACTGCGCTTCGGTCAAGTTAGCGTAACACTCGCCTCTACCGCCTGTCGGCGGGCGGCTCCTTAACGCTATCTGATGCCTTCCGGCAAAAAATCTCCACCGGAGATTTTTTGACTCGGAATGACCCCTCAGCTCCACCATTTTAACAAACACTTCCGACAAAACTCGGAGGTGTTTTTTTTGACTTAAAGGGGGATCTCA
>CALXZJ010000058.1 GCA_944393235.1 uncultured Alphaproteobacteria bacterium
CAATCCCGTCGTCATTTAAAAACTCTAAAGCCCCTTTTACAAAGGGGCTTTTCAAATGGTGCTCGGGGACGGGATCGAACCGCCGACACGAGGATTTTCAGTCCTCTGCTCTACCGACTGAGCTACCCGAGCAAGTCAACGAAAGGTTTTATAATAGATATTTTTTTAATTGTCCAGTATAAATTTATAAATTTTCCATATTTTTTATTTTATGAAAGCAGCCGTTTAACGGCTGCTTTCGTTTTCTGATATCGTCTAGATATCTTTTCCGCTTTTGGCTGATATAATGTTTATATTGCCATTTCTTTTCTGGCGGCTGCCTTTTTCCCGCTTATTTAAAACTTCCTGTACAATTTTATCCTTCTGTTCGGAAATTTTCTCCCATGTCAGATTACTACGGACATAATTATATCCGTTTTCGGCAATTTGCCGACGCAGCTCTTCATTTTTGAGAAGTACGTCTAAAGCTTTAATCTGACGCCAGCGGTCTGCTTCCTGAGAAGGCGCATACAACCCGATGGCTTTACTCAAATCCTGATTTTCATCACGAATGTCCGCACAATTGGCAAATTGCGCTCATATTTTTTATGTTCCAATGAATGGCTGGTAACCAACATAATCGGCCGTCTTCCGGTTTCCTGCTCTATTTTAGAGCAAAGCATATCAGCTGCTAACATACCGTCGCGATAATGCCCTTCCACCACTTCAATATCTTCTATGACGTTTTCTTTTTTATAAAATTCATATAAGTTATCAATCAATTCCGGCAAAAGCGGCACAATTTCTTCTTTAGGAACAAAATTAAAATTTCCGCCAGCCGGCACGCGTAAGACACGGCTGCGGATGACCGGGCTTTCATGCCATTGAATTTCAATTTCATAATGTTTATTACGGATAGAATCCGAAGGCGTACCGCCAAACTGCGGACAAATGCGCGGATCAACCCGGCGGGTTACCAAATCCACATCATAATTTGTGGAGCTGGAAGCCAGGGCTTTGACATAATATACCTGACCGCCGGTAAAAAAGCGGCAGGAAAAAATGTTTTCCAGCGTTATAAAAACAGAAAAATTGTGTATTTTTTTAAAATCTTGTTAAAATTTGTTGTCTTTTATTCCGTTTCGTACTATGAATCTAACTTGATTTTATAATTTTTTAAAGAGAGTAAATAATGTCTAATCCCATAGATACAAAAGTTATCAGCAAACTGGCTGAAATATTGGATAAAACAAATTTAACCGAATTGGAATATGAAGATGAAGGCTGCCGGATTACTTTATCGCGGCAAAATTCCGGCGTCGCCGCTGCGGTTTATGCACCGGCGCCGGCTCCCATTCCGGCTCAACAGCCTGTACCGGCAGCGCCTGCTCCGGCAGATGCACCTGCAGGCACCGCTGCAGCCGAAACCGATTATGCAAACAGCCCTGATGCCGTTAAATCGCCCATGGTCGGGGTGGTCTATCTTTCAAGCGATCCGAATTCCGGAAATTATGTTAATGTCGGCGATACGGTTGCAGCCGGCGATACCGTTTGCCTGATTGAAGCCATGAAGACCTTTAATCCGGTTAAAGCTCATAAAGGCGGACGCGTTACAAAAGTTTTGGTCGAAAGCGGCGATCCGGTTGAGTACGGTGCTCCGTTAATCGTTATTGAATAATAATTAAACAAGGATTTTGTATGTTTGGAAAAGTATTGATTGCGAATCGTGGCGAAGTGGCTTTGCGTATTCATCGCGCTTGCCGCGAAATGGGTATTCGCACCGTCGCCGTCCATTCAGAAGCTGATGCCAATGCCATGCATGTCCGCTTGGCAGATGAAGCTGTTTGTATCGGACCGGCACGTTCATCTGATTCTTATTTGAATAAACCTGCCATTATTTCAGCCGCTTTAATTACCGGCGCTGATGCCATCCATCCGGGATTTGGTTTTCTTTCTGAAAATGCTGATTTTGCGGAAATGGTCGAAAAACACGGAATCGTCTTTATCGGCCCCACTTCAGCACAGATGCGCCTGATGGGTGATAAAATTATGGCTCGAAAAGCCGCTATTGAAGCCGGTTTGCCGATTACGCCGGGCTCGCCTGCTTTGGAAAGCGTCGAAGATGCTATTGCCTGGGCTAACAAAATCGGTTATCCGGTCATTGTCAAAGCCAAAGATGGCGGCGGCGGCAAAGGTATGAAAATTGCTTTTAACGATAAAGAAATGACCGAAGCCTATACTATGGCTCGTGCTGAGGCAAAAGCTGCTTTCACCAGCGATGTGGTTTATATGGAAAAGTATTTGCAGAAACCACGCCACATCGAAATGCAGATTTTGGCTGATAAATATGGCAATGTGGTACATTTGGGCGAACGCGACTGCTCGATTCAACGCAATAATCAAAAGGTGATTGAAGAATGTCCTTCTCCGGCTTTAAACAATACTCAACGTAAAGAAATCGGCGATATTGTTTGCAAAGCAATTAAAAAAATCGGCTACCAAAATGCCGGCACGTTGGAATTTTTGTATGAAGACGGGAAATTCTATTTTATGGAAATGAATACCCGTTTACAGGTGGAACACCCGATTACCGAAGCTATTACCGGTATTGATATTGTGCGGGAGCAAATTCGTATTGCCAGCGGTGCGGCTTTGGGATACACACAAGATGATATTACATTCAGCGGTCATGCCATTGAGTGTCGTATTAATGCAGAAGATCCGGAAACCTTTACGCCTTGCCCCGGAAAAATCAGCGAATGGCATGCACCGGGCGGACTCGGAGTGCGGGTTGATTCGGAAATTTATTCCGGTTATACCATTCCGCCATATTATGATAGTATGATTGCCAAGCTTATTATCCACGGTAAAACACGCAATGCCGCTCTGATGCGCCTGCGTCGCGCTTTGGAAGAGTTTGTTATTATCGGGGTTAAAACCACCATTCCGCTACATCAGGAAATTATATCTCAAGCCGAATTTATTGACGGTCAGTATAATATTCACTGGTTGGAACACTTTATGGAAAAACACTATCATAAAAAATAGGCGAAAATATGAAGAAAGAATTGTCAATTCGTCAGCTGTTTGTTGATTCTCTGGCTTTTGTCAGAGATAACATACCTTTGTTGACGTTGTTGGCTTTTCTTTCTTTTGCAGGCTCTTATTTGGCAATCCGCGCCGGAATTTATCAAAATTTTTTGATGTTGGCGCTTTATGGGCTTTATATTTATTTTTTTTATTTCTTTTTTGTTAGTCTGTATTATGAACAACGCCCAATTTTAACGAAAGAAAAATTTATCGACTCTTTTGTTAAAATGGTTACCATTTTGGCGTTTTCTATGTTTGTGCTTATTTGCGGAAAAATCGGGATTAATGTTTTGCATTCCTTAAGTCGTTATCTTATCGGGTTTCCGGATATTTATTCCTTTTTACGGCGTATCTATATTTTTATTTTACTTAACCCTTTTGGTAAAATCATTTTGTATCTCGGCGTTATCACGTTATTAACTTTTTCGTTTTTTATTCCTGGGTTTGCGTGGATTTCTACAATTAACGGACATGATAATTCCATCATTAGCGCTTATGCCAAAACGCATGGAAACTTATTAAAAACAGTCTTTACGTTTGTGATTTTGTACGGACTTTTGCCGCTTGTTATCAGTTTTGTAGGGATGACAAGCGGTTCAATCACTTTGGGCATTTTATATGCTTTGCTGACGGTTTTCCAGGTTATTGTGTTTTTGCATCTTTATGACTTTTTTTATAAAGATTAATCTTGTTTTTTCGTTCCTTTTTTATTATACAAGGCGTCCTTTGGGAGACCCCTAAACTCGGATACTGGCGTATCCTCGTGGGGTGACGGGATGTGCAGGGTTGTCGGCTCGTGGGGTGACGAGGACTGGGGTTGACGTATCCTCATGTGGTGACGGGATGTGTGGGGTTGTCGGTT
>CALXZJ010000059.1 GCA_944393235.1 uncultured Alphaproteobacteria bacterium
AGGTTCCTTGCTTTTTTGCTTAGCCGTCTTTTTCAAGTTCGAGCCTTGATTCGGAAATTTTTATACCCACAAAAAAAACCGGCTCTCATCGCCGGTTTTTGGTGGGTATGACAAGGCTTCGCTTTGCCTTATGCGGCAAAGCTCGTCCCTTCGGCATCTAAATTCGCGGCGGTCGCTTAATGCTTCCCTTGCTCATTAAGATGTTCCGAAGACGTTGCAGACAAAAAAGCAAGGTTCCTTGCTTTTTTGCTTAGCCGTCTTTTTCAAGTTCGAGCCTTGATTCGGAAATTTTTATACCCACAAAAAAACCGGCTCTCATCGCCGGTTTTTGGTGGGTATGACAAGGCTCGAACTTGTGACCTCTGCGATGTGAACGCAGCGCTCTGACCAACTGAGCTACACACCCTTAATATACCATATCCATAACTTTAATAAAGAACCGGCCTTGATGCCGGTTAAATTGGTGGGTATGACAAGACTCGAACTTGTGACCTCTACGATGTCAACGTAGCGCTCTAACCACCTGAGCTACACACCCGAAAGTAATAGCTTTACTAGCACACCAAAATATATTTGGCAAGATATTTTTTTGTTATTTTCAATTTTTTTTATTTTTATAAAAAGTTAAGACTTCTGTTTTATAATTTTAGCCGGATTGGAAGGATAAAACATTGCTTAACAAACATTGTGATTTTAAAATAGATTATAGTCATTTAACTGTGTATAAAGAAGCCGGAACTGATAATATATTGTTTCCGCTATTGATTTCTGTGCCTCATGCCGGAAGATTCTTTCCAAAAGAATTTTTGGAAAACACCCGCTTAACCGAAAAACAATTGCGCGGTAATGAAGATTTGTTTGTTGACGAGCTTGTTTTTCCTTTGGCAGAAAACGGTATTCCGGTTTTATGTATGAATTTGGCGCGCTCTTTTATTGATGTGAATCGCGATAAAATCGAACTTGATTCTAAAATGTTTTATGATTATCCGGAAGATAAAATCGCGATTGAAAACAACCGCTGCCGTTTCGGCTTGGGACTTATACACCGTATTGATGTAGATAATCAGCAAATTTATGACGGTTTGTTATCTTATTATGAAGTCCAGGATCGTATCAAATATGTGTATGACGCCTATCATAAACGTCTACAACAACTTATTAACAAGTGTTGCAAAAAATTTGGTTTTTGCTGCGTCTTAGATTGTCATTCCATGCCGTCTAAAATTTGTAAAATTATTCCGGAAAGCCCGCATATTGATTTTTGTTTGGGTGATTTGTTTTCACAAAGCTGTCCGCCAAAATATACAGCCGTTTTGCAAAATTCTTTACAAAGCTGCGGCTATACCGTTACAGCCAATGTTCCGTATTCCGGCGCTTTTACGACTTTTAATTATTGCCAACCGCGTAAGAAAATTTATACCTTGCAAATAGAAATTAACCGCGAAACTTATGCAGATGAAAAAGAGCTCAA
Source organism: uncultured Alphaproteobacteria bacterium (assembly GCA_944393235.1). GTDB lineage: Bacteria > Pseudomonadota > Alphaproteobacteria > RF32 > CAG-239 > CAAFZY01. The sequence continues at coordinate 1,472 of CALXZJ010000059.1, forward strand.
AAAAAATGAGCGTTTTCAAACTGTTAGCAATGATATAAATGGTGTCATTTTGTCTTTTGCAAAAAAATTGCTGGATTTTTAAAAAAAATTGTGTTATCTAACTACAAAATTTGATTTTTATTAATATTTTTTTAATGAAAATCTAGGTTTGTTTAACACCTTTCCTTAAGTCTTCTTGAGCTTTTACGGCTCAAGCTGTAGAATGGAAATCTGTAAAAAGAGGGATGTTCTTTGCTTATGGTTAGGAATATAGGATAATTTTTTACAGTGCTGAGAAAAATACTTTTTTTATTGGTTATTTCTTTAGTCATCGTCCATCCCCTTAAAGCTCAAAAAGAATATGAACCCGAAACCCCCGCCTCTATTAAGGCTGATGTTTCTGAATTGTGTTCGCTTTCGGCTGCTCGGATGGAAGAAAAATATGGTATAAAAGAGCATTTGTTGCAGACAATTTCAAGTGTCGAAACCGGTCGTTGGGATGATAACCGCCATGAGGTTGTATCATGGCCGTGGACTATTAACGCCAACGGCAAAGGGTATCATTTTAAAACTAAAGAAGAGGCTGTGGCTAAAGTTAAACAATTGCAGGCTAAAGGCATTAAAAGCATTGATGTCGGCTGCATGCAGATAAGTTTGAAATATCACAGCAAAGCTTTTAGAAGTCTTGAAGATGCTTTTGATCCGGATACAAATGTTGAATATAGCGCAAAATTTTTAACTAAGCTTTATGAGCGCCGCGGTGATTGGCAAAAAGCTGCCATGGATTATCATTCTAAAGTTCCTTCTCGTGGGTTGCGCTACAAGAAAAAGCTTTTATCGCGCTTTGAACAGATTAAAGTTGCTGTTTTGGATACAGAAACACACGCTACTTTGTTTTGATGAGTGTTTTTATGAAAAAATGGGAAAAAGAATATCAAATCCGCACATATGAATGTGACAAAAACAGCAATCTGCGGGTTTTAACATTAATGAACATTTTGCAAGATATGGCAGATTCTCATGCTTCAGATCTTGGCTTGGGACTTGAATTCTGTCTTAAAAACGGCTTTGCCTGGGTTGGCTCAAATTATCATATTCAAATCAGCCGGCTTCCTATGTTGCATGAAACAATTCGTGTTGAAACATGGCCATCAGCTGAAAAAAAACTCGGCGCCGTGCGCGATTTTGTTGTTTATGATGCTAAGGGTAACATTATTATTACCGCTTCCAGTCAATGGATTTTGATAGATTTTATTCGCAAACGGCCGATTTCTCTTAAAGATCACTTGCCGGAATATACCGTTATCCCTGAACGTGCTTTGGAAACTGATTTTCCCAAACTTCCAGAGCCGGAAAGAATCGATTGTTCAAGGACTTTTTCCGTACGTTTTGATGATATAGACATCAATCGTCATGTTAATAATGCCGTTTATCCCCTTTGGGCAACGGAATGTGTTGATCATGAGTTCCGAGATTCCCATTTTCCTGCTGAAATTGAAATTGCTTTTAAGAAAGAATGTCGTTTGGGCGAAGATGTGGGAATCGCCTCCCAAATTGATGATTTAATAAGCAACCATTCGGTTAAAGCATTAAGTGATGGTCGCGAATTGGCGCGGTTAAGAATAAAATGGCAAAAAATATAGCTTAAGAATATTTTGTTTTAAAAAATGGTTGACAAAAATTGTTTTTTGGATATTCTAAATTTGTTATTTAATTTTTTTTATATTATGAAAGCAACAATTCAAAAAGTAACCCCGATGAACAACCAATGGGGAATCATTGCAAAAGACGAAACAGGCGGTCAAATCCACACCATAACGGATTTGGCGCTTAAAGTCGGACAAATCGTTGAGGTGAAGTACCGCAACGGGAGGTTTATTTTGGTATAGACCGTTATCTTAATAAAAAAATTTCCACGCTGCAAACGTGGAAATTTTTTTTATTTTACTATTACCTCAACTTTAACGATAAGCCTCACCATACCAAAAAAAGCTCATCATAGGACTTTTTTTAGTAATCTTGCTTCGTAAGTCTCGCTTGGCACAAGCTCAACAACTTCGCTTCGGTCATAGTACTTCCTC
>CALXZJ010000060.1 GCA_944393235.1 uncultured Alphaproteobacteria bacterium
CTCTTTGTAATCACCGTTGTTTGAACTGCGTTTTAGCCCGCCATTCTAAACCGTTTTTTTTTTTTGCAATTTTAAAGAGTCTGGTGGGGATAAGTTTCTACTTATTATTTATTGTCATGCCTCCGAGGTGTTGAAAACACTAAGGATTATGCATCACCAAAAAGCATCTCAAAGCAGCTGATGTGTTTAAAAGTCTGTTTTATCTTTTAAATTGTCATAACGTTTATGGATACATTCAATCGCGGTTTTATGAACACCTTTAGTGATATTATAATAAACAAAACGACCGTTGCGGCGACAAGTTACAAAGCCATCATCACGCAAACGTTTAAGATATTGCGAAACTTTCAATTGATCACAATTAATGCCTTTGATAATTTCTGTCACATTGCTTTCGCCGTTTAAGGTCAGATATTCCAAAATCCGCATTTTATCATAATTGGCAAACAGTTTTATCTGATTGGCAACCATGTTTGTATAATCTTTAGGAAGAATTGCTTTATAATCATCACTCAAAAAACGAAAATCATTCGTCATATAGCCAAAAAGCTTCCGTATACAAAAGAAAATGCTTGCCGGATATTCTTCCTGAATATCATAATAAATAAAGATGCCGTGTCGCTTGGTTTTAACCAAACCTGCTTCGCGAAGTTTACGCAAACTTTGCGAAACAAAAACCTGTTCCCCGTCAATGCCTTTGGTAATAGCCGAAACCGAAGAAGCCCCGTTAACATCAAGAAATTCCAAAATCCGCAGCCTTAAAGGATGAGAGATATAAGAAATTCCTTTAGCGGCTTTTTTCATCACGTTAATAGGCAGTTGTTCGGACATTTTGACCTCTGTTCATATTTTGATAATGTTATATATAGCAAAATTGTAATTTATTGCAACCAAAAAAAACAAACTTTTTGCTAATTGATTTTTAACGATATTCCCATATTATGATTTAAAATCAAACATCAGACACAAGGTATTAAAGATGAAAATAAGGAATTTAATTGCTGCTTTTTTATGTTTGCTGGTAAACCCTGCCTATGCAGAACTTGAAATCGATGTAACCGGCGCCATGCGCGAACCGGCACCGATTGCTTTCCCGAAGATGATTCACAATTCCAATGCCATCGGTCAATTGTTTGGCACAGGCTACTATGCCGGCAAGATTCGTGAAGTTGTATTAGCAGATCTTGATCGCAGCGGTTTGTTCCGTTTAGTTGATGAAAACAGTTATATTGAAGACTTAACGTCAATAAATCAAAAACCAAATTTTATAGACTGGCAGGCTATTAAAGCCGATGCCTTGATACAAGGAGCCGTCGAAGAAACTCCGGATAAAAAGCTTAAAGTTGATTTCCGCCTGTGGGATGTTATGTCCGGCGAACAACTTTTAGGCCAATCATATACCACGACTAAAGAAAATTGGCGGCGCATTTCTCACATTATGGCAGATGCTATTTATGAGCGTTTAACCGGTGAGAAGGGATATTTTGACACACGCATTGTTTATGTTTCCGAAAGCGGTCCGGCCACCCGCCGTGTTAAACGTCTGGCAATGATGGATCAAGATGGTGAAAACCACAAATTTTTAACCTCCGGTGCTGCCATGGCTTTAACCCCGCGTTTTTCGCCCAATATGCAAAAAGTAACATATTTATCATTTTCCGGTTCAATGCCTAAAGTATATATTATGGATGTCGAAACCGGCAAACAAGAACTCTTGGGTCATTTTCCCGGCATGACATTTGCCCCGGTTTTTTCACCCGATAGTTCAAAAGTTTTGCTTTCATTTGCCTCGGGCGGCAATACGGAAATATATGAAATGGATTTGGTTAACAAAAAAACGCGTCAAATAACCAAGCATCCGGCGATTGATACCTCACCGAGTTATTCTCCGGACGGCAAACAGATTGTGTTCAATTCAGACCGCGGCGGCAATCAGCAGCTTTACATTATGGATGCCGACGGTTCAAATGTGCATCGTATCAGCTTTGGCAACGGTCGTTATGCTACACCGACATGGTCGCCGCGCGGCGATTATATAGCCTTTACCAAAATGGCAAACGGGCAATTTTACATTGGCGTGATGTATCCGGACGGCAGCGGTGAACGTTTGCTTGCCAGCGGTTATCTCGTGGAAGGTCCGACCTGGTCACCCAACGGCCGTGTTCTGATGTTTTTCCGCCAAGATGCCGGCACGGCACGGAAAAATGCCCCGGTAAAATTGTATACAATTGATGTTAGTGGCTATAATGAACGCATGGTCGTCACACCGGCTGAAGCATCAGACCCGGCATGGTCGCCGCTGCTGCCGCAATCATAACTTTTGTTTTGAACTTATAATCTAGCCAAAGCGTCAAGAGCACCTTGTAAAATGTACGCAGCCGCAGAAGCGTCTAAAATTTTTTTACGCTTGGCACGGGATAAATCAGCTTGTTTGATTAAAAAATTTTCAACGGCTAAAGAAGAAAGACGCTCGTCCCAAAATGTAAAAGGGAGACCGTTTGCGGCATAAACCTTATCGGCAAAAAGGCGCACCTTGGCAGCAATTTCCCCTTCAACGCCGTTCATTTGTAAGGGCAGCCCATAAACAATACCGCCGACCTCTTTTTCAACAACAATTTGATAAATTGTGTCCAAGTCTTTTTCTAAAGATTGATGATAAATAATTTGGTATGGTGTTGCAACAGTGCGTAACAAATCAGACACGGCTATACCTAAGCGTTTTTCACCATAATCAATTCCCAAAAGCGCCTGATAAGGTTTAAGCTGTTGTTTTAATTCTTTTAATTCCATAAGCAAAAGCTTATTGCAAATAAACGGTTTTTGCAATAAAAAAATTAATTATAAAAATTATGACGTTAAAACGAAATAGCGACAATGCATAATTCATCTTCAACGCATTGGTTGCAAAAATCTTTGATTTGACCAATCTGTACATCTTTTAAGCATAAAGTGCCGGGTTTGCACTTTGCACCACCGTATATAAACGAAGCAAACGTATTGTTTGTACGGTACATACCAACGCTCGAAATAGTTTCATGTAAAGGTTTAAGAACATTAGACACCATATATTCACATGCTTTAAAATTAAAAGAATTTCTTCCCAGGTAATAATCAACGGCAATCATAGAGCTTCTGGTATAAACAACAAAATATCCATTTAAATTGTCGTAAAATTTGTCGTCTTTATATTCAAAATCTGCTGCAAAATTAAGCTTGCTTAAAGTTTCGGTTAAAAATGTCTGATTAACCGTATCATGGCTGATTAAGCTGTCGCGGTAATTAATCATTTCATTAAAGAACAAATTGTAGTTATGTACATATTGATTTAATTTATATTTTTCCATTGCCTTGGAGTAACCGGCAATGGCACCGACCGATAAAACCCCGATAATTGCTAAAACCCCCAACATTTCAACCATACTTCTACCATTTTCACGCATAATTTTCTCTCCAAATTGCAAAAAACACCTGTTTACGCGTCATTCTAAACCGTTTTTTTTTTTTGCAATTTTAAAGAGTCT
>CALXZJ010000061.1 GCA_944393235.1 uncultured Alphaproteobacteria bacterium
TCCCTTTGGAATACCCTGTCCCCGCCTAATCATCCAATACACAATGAAAAAAGAAACTCAATACGCGGTATTCTAAACCGTTTTTTTTTTTGCAATTTTAAAGAGTCTGGTGGGGATAAGTTTCTACTGTCACTTTATCGCTATGCCCCTGCCGACAACATCCCCACACCACGTCACCCCTTGAACCGACGACACCAGCACACCATGTCACCCCATGAGGATACGTCAGCCCCAATCCTCGTCACCCCATGAGGATACGTTAGTATCCGAGTTTAGGGGTCTCCTCCGTTTTCTATTGTCATGTCATTTTAGATTATAAAAAAAACTGCCGTTTCCGACAGTTTTTTAAGATTTTTCATACTTATTTTTTATTAACCACAATTTTTTTCTCATGGTCTTTATAAATCGAGAGCAACATTCCGCCAAGCAGTACGGCAAAAGTGACGCTCAAAGATTGCCACGCTTCAATTTTAAGTCCGAAATGCGGCAAGAAAATTTTGCAGCCGATGAAAATCAGAATAATGGATAACGCCGGTTTCAAATATGTAAATTTGTTAATAATCGCCGCCAACAGAAAATACAACGCCCGCAAGCCCAAAATGGCAAAGATATTGCTGGTGTAAACGATAAACACATCTTGCGTAATCAAGAAAATCGCCGGAATACTGTCAAAAGCAAAAATCACATCCATGGTTTCAATAATAATCAACGCAAAAAACAGCGGCGTAATATGCCAATGACCGTCTTCTTTGAACATAAAATGTTGGTCATGCAATTCATGTGTTACATGAAAGAACTTTGACAAGGTTTTATAAAGTTTGGTTTCCTTAAACGGCGTTGCTTCGCCTTCCTTAGCGGTCAGCATTTTGGCGCCGGTGTAAATCAGGAATATCGAGAAAATGTAAAGTATCCAATGGAAACGCGAAATCAAAGCTTCGCCCAAGAAAATCATGATACCACGCATCACAAGCGCGCCCAAAATACCCCAAAATAAAACCCGGTGCTGATATTTTGCCGGCACGCCGATGGTCGAAAACACCACCGACATTACAAAAATATTGTCTAAAGATAAGCTTTTTTCCAACAAATAACCGGTAAAATACAGCATACCTTTTTCCATACCCTCTTCATAAATGACAAACACACCGAAGATTAAAGCAATCACGATATAAAACACGCAAATCCATAATGTGTGCCAAAAATGCGGTTCTTCGTTTTTGCGGTTAAAAACGCATAAATCCAAAAACAGCAGCACAATCACGCTGATACCGAAAATCGTCCACATCCAGTTTTGTGACAAAACCGCATGATTGGTAAAAAAGTCCGTTAAAGTTTCCATAAATAGTTATTCCTTAATTAAAGTTCCAAATTCCAAACTGTACGGATGATTTCTTCAATATCCGTATACCGTGGCCGCCAGTTGAGTACTTCGCGCGCCAAATCGGCTTTAGCCACCACCACGGCCGGGTCGCCCGGGCGTCGTGCCGCATAACGATAATTCAACCTTTTGCCGATAACGTTTTCGGTGGCATCGACAATTTCTTTGACCGAAACCGCCTTGCCGGTGCCAAGGTTGAGCTTGTATGATTTTTTATCCGTCATCAAACGGCTGATAGCCGCCACATGGGCGCTTGCCAAATCGCTGACATGAATATAGTCACGTAAACAGGTGCCGTCCGGTGTGTCATAATCGCTGCCGAAAATGGCAAAACCGTCGCGTTTGCCCGTGGCAGCCTCCATGATAATCGGCAAAAGATTTTGCGGATTTTTTTCCCGACCGGTAATGCTTTTATCTGCGGCATAGCCGACGGCGTTAAAATAACGCAGCGCTATAAAATTAAAATCTTTCAAACGACTGTACCACTCCATTAAATTTTCAAATTCCATTTTGGTAAAGCCGTAAAAATTAACCGGATTGAGCGGATGTTTTTCATCTAAAGGCAGGTATTGTGGTGTGCCGTAAACCGCCGCGGAAGACGAAAAAACAATGTGTTTGACGCCGTTATCAACCATGGAATTTAAAATATTAACCGAGCCGTTAAGGTTATTTTCGGCATATTTTTGCGGGTTCTCCATCGATTCGCCAACGGCCTTTTTCCCGGCAAGATGCACCACGGCGTCAATATTTTGGCTCATGGCGGCATCTAATGCTTTTTTATCCAAAATATTACCGCGGATAAATTCAGCCTCCTTAAACAAATTCACTTCTTGTCCGGTGGATAGATCATCAAACACCAGCGTGTCATAACCACCTTCCAACAATTCTTTTACAACATGGCTGCCGATATATCCGGCGCCGCCGATAACCAAAACTTTAGGCATAAAACCTCCTTAGAATTTTAAATCTTCTTTTTTATAATCAATTATTTCAAGAAGGTCAAATGCCAATTATCTATCCACAAGCGCTCAATTTTTAAAATTAATCTGCAGCTTATAATATGCTTCATCACTATTTTTATAAGTATAACACAAATTTTCGATATCGCTTAAACTTAAGTTGCGCAAACATTTAACCGAAGACGTGCAAAAATTATCGCCGTAAAGGATTCCATTAGTTCCATTTCCAGAGCCATATTTTAACAAATAAACCTGCCAAATAGCAAAACTGTTGGCTTTGGCAATTTCTAAAATGGTCTTACAAATTTCCGGCCGGTCCGTAACATTTTCAAAAATCAAAATAGCGTGGTCAAAATTGTAAATAGATACACGTTTATCATATTGCGCCATAATATTGTTGCCGAAAACATCTTGAATGTATTGTTCACTGACATAACGCATACCGTCCGGAATAAGCCCAAGCTTATCCAAAATTTTTGGGTAATAAGTGATCGTTTCGTTCTCTTGGTTAAGAGAATCTTTGATTTGCATAAAATTATTAATAAACATATTTGTTGATTCGGCATATTTATTAAGCTTATACTTAAACATTGCCTTAGAGTAGCCGGCAATCGCGCCAACACTCAAAACCCCGATAATGGCTAAAACGCCCAACATCTCCACCATAGACCGCCCATTTTCACGCATAACATTCTCCTAAAATTGCAAAGTAAATGTATTTACGCGTCATTCTAAACCGTTTTTTTTTTTTTCAATTTTAAAGAGTCCGGTGGGGAAATTTTTTTATCCCCATAATACACA
>CALXZJ010000062.1 GCA_944393235.1 uncultured Alphaproteobacteria bacterium
CGTCGTTCTTTATACGGCGCTAAGAGACCTAAATAGGAGAATGCCAGATGTCACGTCGTCATAGTGCTGTAAAAAGAAATGTACTGCCTGATGCAAAGTTTAATGATAAGGTAGTTGCGAAATTTATTAATAATGTTATGGAAGATGGTAAAAAAGCCGTTGCCGAGAAGATTGTATATTCGGCTTTTGATATCATTGCTTCCAAATCCAAACAAGATGCTTTAAGCGTCTTTTCAGAAGCAATTGAGAATGTTAAACCTATGGTTGAGGTTCGTTCACGTCGTGTTGGCGGTGCCACATATCAGGTGCCGTGCGAAGTCCGTGCCGATCGTCGTCAGGCTTTGGCAATCCGTTGGATTATTGCCGCCGCCAAAAAGCGCTCGGAAACAACCATGACCGACAGACTTGCTAATGAATTGCTGGATGCTTATGCCAATAAAGGTACGGCTGTTAAAAAACGTGAAGACACGCATAAAATGGCCGAGGCCAACAAAGCATTCTCCCATTATAAATTCTAAGCAAAGAGGTTTAAAAACATGGCTCGTACACATAAATTGGAAATGTATAGAAACATCGGCATCATGGCACATATTGATGCCGGTAAAACCACAACAACCGAGCGTATTTTATATTATACCGGACAGTCTCACAAAATCGGTGAGGTGCATGATGGTGCAGCTACGATGGACTGGATGGAACAGGAACAGGAACGCGGTATTACGATTACGTCTGCTGCAACAACCTGTTTCTGGAAGGGGCATCGTATTAACATCATTGATACGCCGGGCCACGTTGACTTTACGGTCGAAGTGGAACGCTCTTTGCGTGTTCTGGACGGTGCAATTACGGTATTTGATTCGGTTGCCGGTGTCGAACCGCAGTCTGAGACTGTTTGGCGCCAGGCTGATAAATATGGTGTGCCGCGTATTTGTTTCTGCAACAAGATGGACAGAATCGGTGCTAATTTCTACCGCTGTCTGGATATGATTGTTGATCGTCTGGGGGCCCGTCCGTTGGCAATGCAGTTGCCGATCGGTGCTGAAGCCGAATTTAAAGGTATGGTCGATTTGATTAAGATGAAGGCCATTATTTATACCGGCGATACGGCAGATTCCCCGATTGAAGAACGTGAAATTCCGGCTGATTTGAAAGATAAGGCCGAAGAATATCATGCACAGTTGGTTGAAATGGCCGTTGAACAAGACGAACAGGCCATGGAAGACTATCTGGAAGGCAAGGAAGTTTCTGTTGAAACTTTGAAAAAATGCATCCGCAAAGGTACGCTGGCTCAGGATTTTGTGCCGGTATTTTGTGGTACGGCATTTAAAAACAAAGGCGTACAACCGCTTTTGGATGCCGTTATTGATTATCTGCCTTCACCGATGGATATTCCGGCAATTGAAGGTGTCAAACCGGGTACGGACGAAGTCATTGCCCGTCATCCGAATGACTCGGAACCTTTGGCAGCCTTGGCTTTCAAAATTATGAACGACCCGTTTGTCGGTTCTTTGACCTTTACCCGTATTTATTCAGGTGTGATGAATGCCGGTTCGTATATTTACAATTCGGTTAAAGACAAGAAAGAACGCGTCGGACGTATGCTTTTGATGCATGCCAATAAACGTGAAGACCTGAAAGAAGCTTATGCCGGTGACATTATCGCTTTGGCCGGTTTGAAAGATACAACAACCGGTGACACATTGTGTGATGCCGCTCATCCGATTATCCTGGAAAATATGGAATTCCCGGATCCGGTTATTGAGTTGGCAGTTGAACCAAAAACCAAAGCCGATGTTGAGAAAATGGGTTTGGCCTTGTCTCGCTTGGCAATGGAAGATCCGTCTTTTAAGGTTTCTTCCGATCCGGAAAGCGGTCAAACCATTATTAAAGGTATGGGCGAGCTTCATTTGGAAATTATCGTGGATCGTTTGAAACGCGAATTCAAGGTTGATGCCAATGTCGGCGAGCCGCAAGTGGCGTATCGTGAAACGATTACCAAACCTTGTGATATTGAATATACTCACAAGAAACAGTCTGGCGGTGCCGGTCAATTCGCAAGAGTTAAAATCAAATTTGAACCGACCGAAGACCATACCGGGTTTGAATTTATCAACACGGTTGTCGGCGGTAATGTTCCGAAGGAATATATCCCCGGTGTTGAAAAAGGTTTGAAGAGCGCCATGGAAAGCGGTGTTATTGCCGGTTATCCGGTAACAGGCGTCAAATGCAACCTGTATGACGGTGCTTACCATGAGGTTGACTCAAACGTGATGTGCTTTGAAATTGCAGCCCGCGCGGCTTTCCGCGAAGGTATGCGTCAGGCCGAACCAAGATTGTTGGAACCGATTATGAAGGTTGAAGTTGTCACACCGGAAGAATATATGGGTGACATCATCGGCGATCTGAACTCTCGCCGCGGTTTGGTTAACGGCATGGATCAGAGGGGCAATGCCCGCGTGGTTGATGCATTTGTTCCTTTGGCAAATATGTTTGGTTATGTCAACACATTGCGTTCGCTTTCTCAAGGACGTGCCCAGTTTACGATGATCTTTGATCACTATTCTGAAGTTCCGAGAGAAATTGCGGAAACAATCAAGAGCAAAAATGCTTAAAATATAAACCTTAAAGGGCGGCGTGCCCGCCCTTTAAAAATTTTTTAATTTTAATTTGGAGTAATTTAAATGGCGAAAGAGAAATTTGAGCGGAGCAAGCCGCACTGCAACATCGGGACAATTGGTCACGTGGACCACGGTAAGACGACGTTAACAGCGGCGATAACAAAAGTATTAGCGGAAGAAGGCGGAGCGAACTTTACGGCGTATGATCAGATTGATAAAGCGCCGGAAGAGAAAGCACGCGGTATTACGATTTCCACCTCACACGTGGAATATGAGACGGCGAACCGTCACTACGCACACGTAGACTGCCCGGGTCACGCGGACTATGTTAAGAACATGATTACGGGTGCTGCACAAATGGATGGAGCGATATTGGTGGTAAGTGCTGCCGATGGTCCGATGCCGCAAACCCGCGAACACATTTTGCTGGCACGCCAAGTGGGTGTTCCTGCGATTGTTGTGTACATGAACAAAGTAGACCAAGTCGATGATCCGGAATTATTGGAATTGGTTGAAATGGAAATCAGAGATTTGTTGACCTCATACGGCTTCCCCGGGGACGAAATTCCGATTATCAAAGGCTCAGCCTTGGCAGTATTGGAAAATGGCGATCCGAAGATTGGTCATGATTCGATTGTTGAATTGATGAAAGCGGTAGACAGCTACATACCGCAGCCGGATCGTCCGAAAGACAAACCGTTCCTGATGCCGATTGAAGACGTATTTTCGATTTCCGGTCGTGGTACGGTTGTGACGGGCCGTGTTGAAAGAGGCGTCATCAAAGTCGGTGATGAAATTGAGATTGTTGGTATTAAGCCGACGCAGAAGACGACGTGCACGGGCATTGAGATGTTCCGCAAGTTGTTGGATGAAGGCGAAGCCGGCGACAACATTGGTGTGTTGCTGCGTGGTACGAAGAGAGAAGAAGTTGAGCGTGGTCAAGTATTGGCAGCGCCCGGCTCGATTACACCGCATACAGACTTCACCTGCGAATGCTATATTTTAACGAAAGAAGAAGGCGGCCGCCATACACCGTTTTTCTCGAACTATCGTCCGCAGTTTTACTTCCGCACGACGGATGTAACAGGTTCGATTGAATTGCCGGCCGGCACAGAAATGGTCATGCCTGGTGACAATGTGACGATGACGGCGAAATTGATTCACCCGATTGCGATGAACGAAGGCTTGCGCTTTGCTATTCGCGAAGGCGGTCATACGGTTGGCGCCGGTGTTGTTTCCAAAATCTTGAAGTAAGATTTACAAAACAACTCAAAGCAAACAAAAAAAATTCCCGAAACAATTCGGGAATTTTTTTATAAATTAACCTGTGGTAAAATTAACTGTTTGTACAAATTCGGTAGAGGAACCGCTGCGGTATAATTCATAAGCTTCTTTTTTGTCTGTTTTATACTAATGGGAAAATACGTATCTCAAATCAAAGAACAACTAGATATGGATGTTTGTTTGGACGGTGCATGGTTTATGCCCCTGTTCAAAAAATCTGCCGCAATGATTTCTGGAAATGAGACGATAAACTCGGTTGTTAAAAAGAGTAAACGGCAGGAAAACACAAACCGGTGTTCTGCCGTCCGCCTTTCGCTTGTAGTCAAACCCTTTTTTCAGGGTTCGCATCCACGCGCTTCTAACCATAAAAAAACCGGACAAGCCGGTCTTTTTTCTTTGGTAGGCGCGCAGGGATTACTCCGCTTCGCTCCGTTCACGGCGCTCATCGGCTATAAGCCGACCGGCGTTCTCTCGTCCGCCTTTCGCTTGTAGTCAAACCCTTTTCCCAGGGTTCGCATCCACGCACTTCTAACCATAAAAAAAACCGGACAAGCCGGTCTTTTTTAAGTGGTAGGCGCGCAGGGATTACTCCGCTTCGCTCCGTTCACGGCGCTCATCGGCTATAAGCCGACCGGCGTTCTCTCG